>DAIQBF010000259.1:0-4273 GCA_036781305.1 Lutibacter sp. | reverse complement strand
CAATTCACCGTCAGGCACCAAAATTTGAAGATTTATCTACTTCCACAGAAGTTTTATATACAGGCATTAAAGTAATCGATTTAATTGAGCCTTATGCAAAAGGCGGTAAAATTGGATTATTTGGCGGTGCCGGTGTAGGTAAAACAGTATTGCTGATGGAGCTGATTAACAATATTGCAAAAGGTCACGGTGGTTTGTCTGTATTTGCAGGTGTTGGTGAAAGAACACGTGAAGGAAATGACCTTTTGAGAGAAATGCTGGAATCTGGCATTATAAAATATGGCGATGCCTTTATGCACTCTCTGGAAGAAGGCGGATGGGATTTGTCTAAAGTGGACAAGGAAGGATTAAGAGAATCTAAAGCCACCTTTGTTTTTGGACAAATGAATGAACCTCCAGGAGCTCGTGCACGTGTTGCCTTATCAGGTTTAACTATTGCAGAATATTTCCGTGACGGAGCAGGAGCAGGTGAAGGACAAGGAAAGGATGTGTTGTTTTTTGTGGATAATATTTTCCGATTTACACAAGCGGGTTCAGAAGTTTCGGCATTGTTGGGACGGATGCCTTCAGCAGTAGGTTATCAACCAACTTTGGCAACAGAAATGGGTGCGATGCAAGAACGTATCACTTCAACAAAAAACGGTTCAATTACGTCCGTTCAGGCAGTTTATGTGCCTGCGGATGATTTAACGGATCCAGCGCCAGCAACCACTTTTGCGCATTTGGATGCCACAACGGTATTATCGCGTAAAATTGCGGAATTGGGTATTTATCCAGCCGTGGATCCATTGGATTCGACTTCAAGAATTTTAACTGCTGACATTTTGGGAAATGAACATTATGATTGTGCACAACGCGTAAAAGAATTGTTGCAACGTTATAAAGAATTACAAGATATTATCGCCATTTTAGGGATGGAAGAATTGTCTGAAGAAGATAAATTAGTGGTTTACAGAGCGAGAAGGGCACAGCGTTTCTTGTCGCAACCATTCCACGTTGCAGAGCAATTTACTGGAATTCCAGGTGTTTTGGTTGATATTAAAGACACCATTAAGGGATTTAATATGATTATGGATGGCGAATTAGATAAATATCCGGAAGCAGCATTCAATTTAAGAGGGTCAATTCAAGAAGCAATTGATGCAGGCGAAAAAATGTTGGCGGAAGCATAAACAGTATCAGTTATCAGTTATCAGTTGCAGTATTCAGTAAGCAATACTCAATACGCACTAAATACCCAATACTAAAATATGATTTTAGAAATAGTAACACCGGAAGCCACCATATTACGAACCCAAGTGGACGTTGTGTCATTGCCCGGAAGTGATGGCAAATTTCAGCTTTTAAACCACCACGCGCCAATAGTTTCATTACTTATTGAAGGCGAAGTAAAATTTAGGGGCACAAATATTATAATTGACGAACAATTTGAAAGTAAATTCACGAAAATAAAAGGAGAATATTCTTTGCCAATTAAAAGCGGCACCATTGAAATGAAAGAAAATTACGTCATTGTGCTGGCAGATTAAACAATTAACAAAATATTTTTTAAAAAAGTCCTGGTTTACTAAATCAGGACTTTTTTTATGCCAAAAAATTGAACTATAACTTTGATAAATGATTTGTTTTAAAGAACTTTAGCACAAATATTTAATTAACCAAAACTTATATGAAATTCTATAAATTACTCCTCTTATTATTACTGAGCACCAATTTTATTAATGAACAAGTTAATTCCGCTGATACAAAAAACAATGTAAATCCACTACCTAATTACCGATTGGCAGCCAAATATTCACCCAATAATTTAGCCAAGTTGGTTCATTCAACAACGGTTGATCCGCATTGGCTAAAGAAAGGTAATCGCTTTTGGTATCAGTATAAAACAACTTCCGGTTCCAATTATTATTTGGTTGATGCCGACCAGAAATCCAAAACCAAATTATTTGACAATGCAAAGATGGCGAAATGGTTAACCGAAATTACCAAAGATCCTTATGATGCCCAACATTTGCCGAAATTCGATTTTAAATTTGTTAAAAATGAAACCGCCATTCGTTTTAGGATTACCGCAACGGAAGAAGTGGAAGCTGTTGGGGAGGATGTAAAAGATGAAGAGAAAAAAGATGAGACAGAAAAGGATTCAACTGTTGTTAAGAAGGACGGGAAAAAGAAACCTAAAATGGAGAAAAAAGTTTATCACCTTGAGTATAAATTGGGGGATAACAAACTTACTGTTGTTGACAACAAAAAGGAGGACGAAAAATTAAAAAAATGGCCAAATATTGCTCCCGACAGTTCCATTGTGCTGTTTTCAAAGAACTTCAATTTGTATTGGATGGATAAGGAAAACTTTTTAAAAGCCGTTAAAAATGAAAAGGACACTACAATTGTTGAGAACCAATGGACTACTGACGGCGTAGAAAATTATGGCTATGGCGGAGGAAGCAGGGATGAAAATAACGAAACAAAAGAAGAAAAAAAGGATGATCGAAAAGGAATATGGGGAACTTGGTCACACGATTCTAAAAATTTCATTTTCCAAAAATCTGATGACCGAGCACTCAAAGATTTATGGGTAATCAATTCGGTTTCCAAAAAAAGACCGACTTTGGAAACCTATAAATACCATATGCCAGGAGAGCAAGAATTTTCGAAAGAGGAATTGTTGATTTTTAACATTCCTTCAAAAAACTCGGTTAAAGTAAAATTAGATACCGTAAAACAGCAAAGTGTGTCGGTTTACAGGGCTCCTCAAAAAAAATCCAATGCCGATGATGAGTTTAAGCCTTCCATTTTATTGTCGAAAAAAGGGAAAATTTATTTTAACACTATCAGCAGAGACCGGAAAAAATTGGATATCTGCGTGGCCGATATGGCTACAGGCGAAGTGAGTGTTTTGATTGAAGAAAGATTTAACACTTATATTGAATCGAAACCTTTGGTGTTGTTTAACAATGAACAGGAAATCTTGCATTGGTCGGAACGCGATGGTTGGGCGCATTTTTATTTATATGATACCAAAGGAAATTTAAAGCAACAGGTAACCAAAGGTTCTTTTCACGTTGATGATTTCGAAAATATCAATGAAAAGGAACGCATAATTTACTTTACTGCAAATGGCGTTGACACTGATCAAGATCCTTATTTTTCAAGTTTATATCGCATTAATTTGGATGGATCGGGTTTAAAAAATATCAACCCCGGCGAATTTAACACCGCCGTGAGCATGAGCGATTCAAATGCCTATTTTGTGAGCAATTATTCCAGGGTAAATACCGTTCCAAAATCGGAATTAAGAACCAATACAGGGAATGTGATTATGGCTTTGGAAGAAGCGGATTTGTCGCAATTGTTTGCCACAGGCTATAAATTTCCAGAACCTTTTAAAGTGAAAGCGGATGACGGAATTACAGACCTTTATGGCGTGATGTACAAACCTTACGATTTTGATTCCACAAAAATTTATCCATTGGTAGAATACGTGTATCCGGGACCACAAACCGAAGCCGTCGATAAATCGTTTTCCATCAGAATGAATAGAACCGACCGCATTGCGCAGGTTGGATTTGTTGTGATCACTTTGGGAAATCGTGGCGGACATCCAGACCGTTCCAAATGGTACCATAATTATGGATACGGAAACCTGAGAGATTACGGTTTGGCCGATAAAAAATACGTGGCGGAACAAATGGCGGATAAATATTCGTTTATTGATATTGAAAAGGTGGGAATTTTTGGACATTCAGGCGGTGGATTTATGTCGACCGCAGCGATGCTGGTTTATCCAGATTTCTTTAAGGCCGCAGTTTCATCCGCAGGAAATCACGACAATTCTATCTATAACAGCTGGTGGAGCGAAACGCATCAGGGCGTAAAAGAAGAAATGGATGCCGACGGAAAAATTTCATACAAATATGACATTGATAAAAATCAATCGTTAGCCGCAAATTTAAAAGGAAAATTGCTGTTGGTAACCGGGGATGTTGACAATAATGTAAATCCGGGCGCCACCATTAGGATGGCAGATGCGCTAATAAAAGCAAACAAACGATTTGATTATATGATTATGCCAGGCCAACGTCATTCATTTGGCGATATGACAGAATATTTCTTTTGGCTGACTGCCGACCATTTCAGCAAACATTTATTGGGTGTTGAAACAACCAATGTTGATATGTTGGAAATGAATAGAGACAAACCAAAAGGACAAACAAAATAGGTTTTGTAAGAAATAAGGCTGTCCTAAAAGTAAACTTTTCGTCAACCTGAA
>DAIQBF010000258.1:0-4281 GCA_036781305.1 Lutibacter sp. | reverse complement strand
TGCCGAAACATCATGGCGGTCCATATATATTGGCATTGCATCACATTATAGCAGGTAATGTAGTGATTTTTATTTAGTTAAAGGATCGTTTAAAGGACTTTCGTTTGTTAAGAAACTGGAGTTCCCCTAGCTTGCAAGTGGTTTTGTTTGTACTAACGGGAGCAGCGAATTTATCGTAATGGCTTGTGGAAAAAAAACTATTTCGGTTTTGGAGCGGTCTTTATTGGCTGAGCAGATGAAAACGATGTTTGGGGTTTGGCTGTTTAAAATTGACAATACTATATGAAACATTGTTTTTTTTTTGTTTTTATTTTTTTATAGACGGGAAAATGACGGTTTAGATTTTAACCTTTTTTATTTGGTTTAAACATGGAAATCTTGGGAACTATATCACTTTGAACATATGACATTAGCATGCCGAGCAACTAATCGCCACTTTCCGTCTCTTAGCATCCAAATGTTGGTGTACCTGCGGTTAATAGTTTTTCCGGCATCCGGAGAACTACCTTTTGGTATTACTTTCTCCCTTCCCATAACAATAACTGTGTTTCCGTATATCCTTATTGCCTCACTTTCACGAACGAATGAGGCATACGTAACGATTCCCTTTTTTATCCGATCTGCTTGGTCTATCTCGTTAAATGGATTGGTCACAATAAAGTCCTCAGTCCAATAGTTATTCATTGCATCCTGATCGCCTCGTAGAACTGCATCGGCATGTTCTAGGTCTAGTTTTATTACTTCTTTTTCAATTGCTAATTTCTCTTGTTCACTCTGTCCGAAACTAAGACTGGCTGAACTTATGAATGCCACTACAGTAATAAAGATTGAGTATTTCATAATTTTGTATTTAGTTTTAGTCACTCTATTGACAATTCATTTCACGCGTAAAACAAGTCTAAGTCAATGAACACAAAATTTTCCACTTACAATTTGTTCTCTGTGAAAATAAATGGTGCCAAACTTTATCATATTCCTCACAATTTCAATGAGAAGTACTTTTAAAACTCTTTTTTTCTATGCGGAAATAAGTTGATATCAATCGAAAAAAAATATTTCTGTATAAGTTGCTAACCGAACCATTAGCGGAAACTAGTCTTAATACTCATTAACCAAATTCTCTGGGGGATATGTCATGGCTTGCAGGCAACGTTTTCGAGCTTTGCGTTTGGGCGGGGTTTTGATCTCGAAACTTTCAATAAGCTCTGAACGTAAAAAGAAGCCAAAGATTCAAGTTTGCACTTCAGCCTGCCCGAATGCAAAATTCTTGTTGTACGCATCCATTAAGTTTGTCTGTGCCCCACCGAATGATGGTTGCAACGTTGTTAACCTTATTTTTTTTCATTTAATAATTTTTCAAGCTTTTCTTTCGTTTCAGGAATCAGTTTAAGCGTTAAAGTTTTTTTGAAACTCTCTATTGCTTTTAATTTATCGCCTTTTGCTAGGTACAAATCCCCTAATCCGTCATAACAATTAGCTGTTTCGGGATAGTTTGCAATATTCAATTTAAACAAAGCTTCTGCCTTAATAAATTGTTTTTGACTCAACATATAATACGCTAGACCATTCACTTGACTTTCATTTGGTTTAACGGGATAGCCCATTTGCTCAGAAACATTATTATAATGTGTTACCAATAAAGAATCCAATTTGAAATTGGGATCCTCTAATTCACTATTATAAATTTTAAGTTTGTAATAATCAAAAATGAAGCGGAGAGCATCATACTCCCCAATCAACCGGACGGAACCGTGATCGTCATTTTCATAAAATGCGTGCCGAAAACGCAATTGATTTTTTTTGTTTTTGGAAATATCCTTAATCAATTCCAGGTTGCTGCGAATAAGTTCAGTGCCCTCTGTAGTATCTTTTTGAACCGCAAGCGTATCCATTCCTCTTTCCATTCGGTTTGCCAATGCCATAAACAAGGTTTTTCCTTTATAATTCTTATTTGGTAAAATCATCTTTGCTTCTGCTACAATTTGCTGACTGTTCCACCACAATGCCCCATCAAGAGAAACATAGGCATTGAATAAATTTGGATTATGTATTAATGTATTCACAACAGTCAGGCCGCCAACAGAGTGACCAATGAAGATCTTATAGGAAGCTGTTGGGTAATTTGATTCAATGTATGGCATTAATTCCTTTTCCACATAGCCCATGAATTTTTTGCCCCTGCCAACGATACCAGGTGTCTCCTTATCTGTACCAAATGTTAGCTCGCTCATTCGAGAATTATGTAAAACCCCAACTACGATGATTGGTGGGCAAAGACCAGCATTACTCATAAATTCGGTTATACTGACGATATCATTAAAATTTCCATCTCCGTCTAATAAATAAATTACGGGGTAATGTCCTTTCCCAGTATTTTCATTTCCTCCATTACTGTTTGGAATATGGATCCAAACTTTACGCTGTTCATCTAATATTTTAGATGTTGAAATATTTTCAAACCCAATGTTAAAAGGGCTGTTCTCCTGTGCTTGGGCACAAAAAGAAAAAAGTAATATTGTAAGAGAATAAAAAAATATTTTCATAGAATTTTTTACAACCTGCGCTAAATATTACCTTTAAAGTTATGAAAATTATTATTTTAATATATCAAAGGACGTGCTTTATTCTTATTGTGGGGAAAATAATATACAAACAGACCTGATTTGTCTCGCAAATACTCTGAAATTTGTATTGAGGTGCTAGGAACTTCGCGTTGAATATCCTGTCACTTGATAGTGAACGGAATTTCGTTTTTGCATTGCGAACAAGGTTTAGTATAAAAGAAGTAGGGCTGTTTTGTTTATTGCCTTTCTGGGTTTTAGGGGTTTTGGTAGCATTGAAAAGGGTTGGTTGTGTTGCCGGGGTAATTTTAAGGATTTCTTATTACATGCCCTAAATGCTATAAGGTAAAATTATAAAATATTGATTGAATAATGAGATTGCTTCGCTTGTCTCGCTATGTTCCTTTCCCTTCGCCTCCACGCAGGGCAAGCTCCACTCAGGCTTTTATTTTAGTTTAAAACCTATTATGCACTCATCCTGAAAACCTCCAAAAGAGGTAAATTTATAAGTCTCGACTGCTCCCAATCAAATAATTGTCTATTTACACCAAAATAGAAAAACCAACAACGCACTCCTATTTCATCTGTAGACAGTATCTTTACCAGTATTAGCATAAATCCGCTAAGCTTTCACAATTAAAAATCCTTATGCCCTTTAAAAAATTACATCCCGATATACAAGACACGTTAGCGGCTTTAGAAATAACAACCCCTACTCCTTTTCAGAGGGAGAGCATTCCCGTTATAAAAAGTGGTGCCAATGTGTATTGCATAGCCCCAGCAGCCAATGGAAAAACGACCGCGCTTATCCTTACTACCTTGCAAAAATTGAAGTGCAAGGCTGTTGGAAATGCCCCAAGGGCCGTGGTTCTTGTAGCGAATAAGGAAAAGGCCATGAAATTATACGACACTTTTTTATTTTATACCAAAAACAATTCGTTACGGGTTTATGTTGGGTATGAAGAGCTGCATATAGACGTGCAAAAATCGGAAATCGCCATGGGGATAGACATTCTTATTTCCACCCCCAAGAGTATGAACAAGTTGTTTTTGACCAATGGGGTGAGTATAGCCGATTTGAAGATTTTTAGTATTGACGAGGCGGAGTTTCTGGTGCAACAATCTGCTTATGCGGCTATTATGTCTATTACCCAAAGTATCCATAAATGTCAGTATGTTCTGTATTCGGAGAAAATGCATCCGATGTTGGAGCGGTTTGAGGGGTATTTTATGGAGTATTCTAAAGTTGTTAGTATTGAGACTTGAGACTTGAGACGTGAGAAGTGAGAAGTGAGAAGTGAGACGTAATAATTGTTAATTGAAAAAATGATACCTAATCTACATTATATTTCTCAGGGAATTTCACCTGCGGAGCATTTGGAGAACATCCAAAAGGCTTGTAATGCTGGGGCGGAGTTAGTGCAGTTGCGTTTAAAGGGGGTTTCGGAAAAGAAATTATTGAAATTTGCACAGGAGGCTCGGGAAATTACTTCACATTTTCAAACCAGACTCTTGATCAACGATCACTATAAAATAGCAAGAGAGGTTAAGGCCGATGGGGTGCATTTGGAAAAAACGGACTCCTGCCCTACTGTTGCGAGAAAGTATTTATACACTTGGCAGATTATAGGCGGCACAGCAAATACCTTGCAGGATTGCGAGACCTTAATTGAGAAGGAAGTGGATTATATCAGTTTAGGTCCGTTTCGGTTTACTGAAA
>DAIQBF010000257.1:0-4309 GCA_036781305.1 Lutibacter sp. | reverse complement strand
AATATTACCGAAAACTGTTTAGACCGACACCTTGAAAAAAGAGGCGATGATAATGCCATTATTTGGGAACCTAACAATCCAGATGAAGCAAATAGAATTTTAACCTATAACGAATTGCATGCAGAAGTCTGTAAATTTGCCAATGTCCTTAAAAACAATGGTGTAGTTAAAGGAGACAGGGTTTGTATTTATATGCCAATGGTTCCCGAGCTTGCTATTTCCTTGTTGGCTTGCGCCAGGATTGGGGCAATACATTCCGTTGTGTTTGCAGGTTTCTCCTCAGTGGCGCTTTCCACAAGAATTAATGATGCTAAATGTAAAATGTTACTAACCTCTGATGGCGTTTTTAGGGGAAATAAAGCTATTGATTTTAAATCTATTGTTGATGAGGCATTGGAAATTTGCCCAACTATTGAAACCTCAATCGTATTAAATAGAGTTAATGGAAAAGTGGTCATGAAAAAAGGGCGTGATAAATGGTGGCATGAAGAATTGAAAAAGGTAGATGCCAATTGCCCAGCTGAAACCATGGATGCCGAAGATATGCTGTTTATATTATACACTTCCGGTTCAACAGGCAAGCCTAAAGGAATGGTGCATACTTGTGGAGGTTATATGGTGCAAACAGCGCACAGTTTTAAGAATGTTTTCCAGTATGAACATGGCGATGTTTATTTCTGTACTGCCGATGTGGGCTGGATTACCGGTCACTCTTATATTGTTTACGGTCCTTTAGCCGTTGGGGCAACCACCTTAATGTTTGAGGGAATTCCTTCTTACCCAGATTACAGTCGTTTCTGGCAAATAGTTGAGAAATATAAAGTTAACCAATTCTACACGGCGCCAACTGCCATAAGGGCATTGGCCGCTCAAGGAAATGAAATGACTGAAAGAAATGATTTAAGTTCCATAAAAGTTTTGGGAACTGTTGGAGAACCAATCAATGAAGAAGCTTGGCACTGGTATGATGAAAAAATTGGAAAACGAAGATCGCCAATTGTTGATACTTGGTGGCAAACAGAAACGGGAAGTATTATGATTTCACCAATTGCCGGCGTTACGCCTGCAAAACCAACTTTTGCAACCAGGCCATTGCCAGGCGTGCAACCTTGTTTGGTAGATGAACTTGGAAAAGAGCTGAATACAAATCCGTCTGAAGGTAGTTTGTGCATTAAATACCCTTGGCCATCTATGGCACGCACCATTTATGGTGACCATAAACGTTATAAGGAAACCTATTTCACTGCATTTCCAGGAAAATATCTTACTGGAGATGGTGCCTTTAGGGATTTGGAAGGAAATTACAGAATTACCGGTAGGGTAGATGATGTAGTGATTGTTTCGGGGCATAATTTAGGAACCGCACCAATTGAAAATATTATTAACGAGCACAACAATGTGGTTGAATCGGCCATTGTTGGATTCCCTCATGGCATTAAAGGAAATGCTTTATATGCTTATGTAATTATTTATGAAATTCCAGAGAATCCTGATACTTTGCGAAAAGAGATCAATGATTTAATTGGGCGTGCCATTGGGCCAATTGCGAAATTGGATAAAATTCAGTTTGTGCCGGGATTGCCAAAAACGCGTTCAGGTAAAATTATGAGACGTATTTTACGTAAAATTGCCGAAAATGAAACCTCAAATATGGGCGATATTTCAACCCTGTTAAATCCAGAAATCGTTGAGGCTATTATGGAAGGATCATTGGTTAAATAAATTGCTAAACCCTGAAGTGATAACGCCCTCATAAATTGAGGGCGTTTTTTACATTAACCCTTCTTTGCCCGAAACCCTAAACAAATCAGAATAATGCAAGTTGCGTTCATTTTTTAATTTTGAAATAATTTTTAAAAAAAGCAAGGCAGTGATAAATGCATCTCCGGCTGCGGTATGACGGTCGTGTTTTGGAATATTGAATTCTTTGCATAAAATATCCAAATTGAAATGGCTGTCTTTTTTACCGGCTAGTTTTTTATATAATATGCCGGTGTCAATGGTTTTGTTTTTTAATTTCGGCAATTCTAATCTTTTTAAAGCGGCATTGATCATTTCAACATCAAAGGCGGTATGGTGCGCCACCAAAACGGCATTTCCTATATAATTAATGAAATTTTCCATCGCTTCGGCTTCATTGAGCTTTGTGAGTTTTCCCTCTTTTAAAATTCCGTGAATCGCTACCGTTTCGGCTTTAAATTGATCTTGTTTTAAATAAATTTCAAAACTGTCGGCAACATCAATGCTGTTGTGATGAACACTAATAGCGCCAATGGACAATATTCTGTCATTTGTAATGTCTAATCCTGTAGTTTCTGTGTCAAATACCACAAATCGGGTATCTTCGATACTTTTTGGTTGTTTTTGTTTGAATCTTTTTGAATATTGCTTCCAAAAAATCGGATAATTTTTATATTTGAACCAGGAAATCATCACATCATTTGGGCTAAGTTATACCTGATATTCAATAACTCCTGAACATCTTTAATAGGTTTAAAACATCCTTTTAAACTTAATTTTTCAGATTTGCTTAGTTTGTTAAGGTCAACATACCTTCCCGAATCATTGTTTGTTAATCCTTGTTGCGTGCGAAATTGCAGCAATATTTTAAAGGCATCGATGCACGATAAATATAAATCCTCGTTTTGGGGTTCTATTTTGGCTAATTTTTTAAATCGGGAAATGGTGTTGTTTTTATCTTTAATTTGATGTGATAGAATAAGCAATCGGGCAGCATCCACCAAAGGCATTAAAGCCCTGCTTTTTATATCGAATTGGTCTTTATTGGCACCATCATTTTCAACTAAAAATTGTCTAAAAAATCCAACTGGCGGTGGATTTTTGAGCGCATTTCTTCCTAGAAAATTCAAAAATATTTCAAAAGATTTTATGGATTCAAAAATACTGTCGGACATCTTATTCACCAACTTTTTATTGCCAAAAACCAAGTTATAGTCAAAAAATATGGTACACATCATTATGGCATCTTCTGAAGGAGATTTAATCCAATGATTAAATTGGTTTTCCCATTCGGATAGTGACAGGCACCAATTTGGATTGCTAGCCATCATATCTGCAGGGCAATACTCAAATCCAATAACGTTTAGTTTTTCGGTCACTTTTTTTGCAAGTTGTAAAAAATACTGTTTTGTGGGCTGGTATTTTTCTGGTGAAACATCCTCAAAAACCAAGGCGTTGTCTTGGTCGGTCATCAATAATTGTTCTTTTCTGCCTTGGCTTCCCAAAGCCAGCCAACCAAATTTAACCGGAGGCTGTTTGTCCATTTCTTCCAAAGAAAGTTCAATGGATTTTATGGTGATGGCTTCATTTATTTCAGAAATAATTTTTGAGATAAATATAATCGGAATATTTTGTTCAATGTAACCTTGAAGTAAACCTGATGTTTTTTCCCTTATATATTTCAAGGCCACCACATCTTTCGCGCGATTTATTTTTTTTATGAGCAAAGAAGGGTTGTTGCCATGCATAACGACGATGTCATGCTCTGATAAAACGCCGATTAATGCTGAGTTTGGGGTACCGTTTTTGGTAATGCACAAATGGGTAATTTTGTTTTTTATCATGGCAATTTGCGCTTCTGCTACCGTAATCTTTTGCTTAAAGGTTTTAACAGGTGAGGACATGATTGCTGTGACACTTTCATCGATGGAAACCAAACCCGTGGCAATTTTAGAACGTAAATCTTTGTCGGTTATAATGCCTATCGGATTTTTGTTTTCCACAATTAAAATGGAACCAACGTGTTTTTTGCTCATTATTTTTGCGGCTTCTTTTATGGTGGCCGTTTTTAGGGTGGTCACCGGATTCTTGCTGAATTCAGCACTTTGGATTTCCGTAAAACTGCTATTTGAAGTTTGCAGAATTTCTATATTGGCAAATAACTGTCCGTTTGTGCCTTTTGCATAGGGCGTTTTAATATTTGTAGAAAAGCTTGCAATTAAAAACTTTTTTACTTTATCATTGGTTTGAATGATTTCTTTCAATATTTCTACGGAAATGGCATATAAAATAGTTTCTTCATTGGCTTTGGCGCTCATTAAATACAAATCGTTTTGTATCAATGGACGAAGCCCAAAAATATCCCCTTCATCACAGATATCAACCAAGATTTGTTCATTGTCCATGCTTCTATACAAACCGATGGCGCCATCTTTTACAACATAAAAGTGCTCATGTGGATTTTCTTCTTGCTTAAAAACAAAATTATCTTTTTCAATATAGGTTACCTTCACATTCGAGGCAATTTTAAAAAGTTGTTATTTCTCTAAAATATCAAAAGAAGTGAAGT
>DAIQBF010000256.1:0-4364 GCA_036781305.1 Lutibacter sp. | reverse complement strand
CCTGGCTGATTGATCCATAGGACATAGCGCCAGTTTTGAAGCGCTTCACAATTTCTGTCCAAGGTTCCACTTCTTCCAAAGGAATTGGATCTAAGTTGTTAAATTCAAACATTCCCCGCAGGGTCATCAATTCTTCGCTTTGCTCATTGATGTCTTTGGCGTAAACTTCATAGCTTTCATAACTGTTGGTGCGTACGGCTTGCTGCAATTTTGAAACGGTAGTCGGATTGAACATATGTCGTTCTGCATTTCGTCTCCAACGATAATCACCGCCAATATTTAAAGGAAGGTTTCCTACTGTTTTAATGGTTGGAAAGGCACTTCTTTGACGAAGAAAAATTTCTTTTTCAATTTCATACAAGCCAATCCCTTCAATACGAGAAGGTGTATTTGGAAAATATTCTTCACAGAAAGCGCTGTTTAATCCTAAAATTTCAAAAATTTGAGAGGCTCTGTAAGAATGCAAAGTGGAAATTCCAATTTTATTCATAATTTTTAAAACCCCGGTTGCAATGGCTTTATTGAAGTTTTCAATCGCTTTTTCTCCAGAAATTCCCACAATATCGCCATCTATAACTTGCTGTCGAAGCATTTCATTAATCATATATGGGTTTACGGCACTTGCACCATAACCAAACAAGGTGGCAAAATGATGCGGTTCACGCGGTTCTGCCGATTCTATGACAATGCCAAAACTTGAGCGTTGCTCCAATTTGCTCAATTGACTTCCGACATAAGAACAGCTTAATAAAATGGGAATTGGCGCAAAATTTTCATCAACATTTCTGTCGGTTAAAATAACAATATTACATCCTTCGGAAACAGCTTTAAAAGCCTCTTTCACCATATCTTTTAAGGCAGCCTCAATACCGTTTAAGCCTTTTGTAATGTCATAAAGGGTTGATATTGAAACCGATTTAAAATCGGGATGGTCAATGCTTTTTAATTTATCGATGTCAGCATTTGAGATTACCGGATTTTGAATTTTTAGTTTTTTGCATTGCTCTTCTGAAATTTCAAAAATATTTCTGTCGCCACCAATGGCCAAACTAAAATCGGTGACAATTTCTTCTCTTATTCCGTCTAAAGGCGGATTGGTAACTTGGGCAAACAACTGTTTAAAATAATTGAATAACAGTTGAGGCTCATCAGACAAAACAGCCAAAGGCGTGTCATTTCCCATTGAACCGATAGCCTCTTTACCGCCGGTAGCCATTGGGGTAATTATAGAATTTATTTCTTCAGTGGTATAGCCAAAAATTTTCTGCCGTGCCACCAAATCTATTTCTTCCTTCGGTGTTTTGTTTCCGGTATATGGAATTTCTGCCAAGGACAATAAATTTTTATTTAACCATTTTCTGTATGGCTTTTCCGAAATAATCTTTTGTTTTATTTCTTCATCATTGATTATTCGGCCGGCATTCATATCAACCAAAAACATTTTCCCGGGCTCTAACCTTCCGTGATGCGCAACATTTTCTGGTTTGATGTCTAAAACGCCAGTTTCAGAGGACATAACAACGTTTCCGTCTTTGGTAACAGTGTATCTGGAAGGTCGCAATCCGTTTCTGTCCAACAAAGCGCCAATATAATTTCCATCGGTAAAAGGTATGGATGCGGGGCCGTCCCAAGGTTCCATAACGCAAGAATTGTATTCGTAAAACGCTTTTTTCTCATCGCTCATTGTCGGATCCTTTTCCCAGGCTTCAGGTACCATCATCATCATCACTTCCGGCAAAGTGCGGTCGGTCATCAGCAATAATTCCACCACCATATCCATACAGGCAGAATCTGATTTACCTTCCAAAATAATAGGAAACAATTTTTTTATGTCGTCGCCAAAAGCGGGACTTTTCATTAATTCTTCACGCGCTTTCATTCTATTGATATTGCCGCGAAGTGTGTTAATTTCGCCATTGTGGCACATATACCTGAAAGGCTGCGCCAAATCCCAGGAAGGAAAAGTGTTTGTTGAAAAGCGTTGATGAACCAATGCCAATCGGGTAACCAGATTTGGATTGGAAAGATCGGTATAATAATTTCTGATGTCTTCAGGAATTAAAAGTCCTTTATAGATGAGCGTGGTTGTTGATAAACTTGGCAAATAGAATTTTTTTCGATCAGATAGTTTAGAATTTTCAACCACATGCTCCGCAATTTTACGCGCGGCAAACAATTTTGCGTTGAACTGATTTTCGTTTAGAGGAAGGTTGTTTTTTCCAATAAATATTTGCTCGATGGCCGGTTCATTTCTGGCCGCTATTTTTCCAAGATGCGTTTTGTTAACAGGAACTTTCCGCCAGCCTAAAACTGCCAAACCCTGATTTTTGATTTCGGTTTCCAAGCAATTTTTAAAGAAATTGAGCTGATTTTCATTTTGGGACAAAAACACCATTCCTACGGCATACTCTTTTGGTTCAGGCAAACTGAATGTTGTGTTTTTTACAAAGAATTCATGGGGAATATCAATTAATATTCCCGCGCCATCGCCTGTTTTCCCGTCGGAACTCACAGCCCCGCGGTGTTCAAGCTTAATAAGGATTTCTAAAGCATCATGAATTATTTTGTTCGATTTCTCTCCATTTAAATTGCAAATAAATCCTGCGCCACAATTGTCTCTTTCAAATTCCGGTAAATATAATCCCTGTTTCTTCATTTTGTGAGTATGTTGTATTTCTACAAAAATAAGGTAAATTATGTGTTTAATATAAAATAATTACGAAAACGTTGTAATAACAGCACGAAAGGATATAAAATATTGAAAATAATTAAATGTCTAAAATTTAAGTTAAAAAATTAATTATTCAATAATGTTTATTGTGGTAATTGGGTGTTAAAAATGGGAATTGATTTCTATTTTATAAATTTAAATCAATATTAAAGATGAAACGAGCATAACAAATTTTGATATACAAAGGGATGATTAATGGCGAACCTGCCTGCGGCAGGCAGGCAGGCAGCAGCTGTTACCTCAAAAAAATAAAATTTTAACAGATGAAACTAAGTGATTTTGAAATTGGGTTTAATATAATGAATGCTTTTAAATACTTGTGATAAAAATAGATTTTCATGCGAATTGCATTAAATTTATAGAAATGTTGTTTATTTTGATGAAACTCCAACAAAACAAAGGAGACTTTGGGAAGTTAATGTAAAAAAGACAAATTAAATTTGATTTATTCTGCAAATAAAGTATATTTATGCAAAAATAATATATATATGAAAATAACCTGTTGTCCAAACTGCAATTCCGATGAGTATGTTAAAAGTGGCGTAATCAAAGAAAGACAGCGCTATAAATGCAAGAAGTGCGGCTATTACTTCACTGTAAATAAAGTTGGTAAGCAAATAGATTCTTATTATGTGAATAAAGCTTTGCAGCTATATCTAGAGGGTTTGAGCTATCGAGAGATTGAACGCATTTTGGGTATTTCGCATGTGAGTATCATCAATTGGGTTAAAAAATACAATGTCAAACGCCCTTATAGTTTTGAATATCATTCTACCTACAAGATTTTAAATGCCGGCGAACTTGCCAAATACTTTTCGGACAATAAAAATTTAATCGGCGCAGGCGTTATTGTCACTGAGTTAGGAGATAAATTTATGCTTATTCGTTGGGAGCGGTTCAAAGGATAACTATACCAATTTACACTTATATATATTAAATTTTTGTACTTGCATTTTTCTTTTCACCTTGTTAGGGCTAAAAACAATGATTTAGCAAATAAAAAATTAATTAACCAAATTTATTTTTATGAAAAAAAAGCTTTCAATGTTGTTAATTCTTCTCTTGGGATTAACTTACTACAGTTATGGCCAGGCGACCGACGCTGCAACAAATTTTGGAGTTAGATGGAGTGGTTTCGTAAAGACCGACTACATGTTTGACACCCGTCAAACTACCAATTCCAGAGAAGGACATTTTATGATTTTACCTAAACCGGAAAGTATTGTAAACGGTGAAGACGTGAATGACCAAACAAATTTTAACATTTTATCAATCCAATCTCGTTTAAGGGCTAACATTACCGGTCCTGACTTTTTTGGAATGAAAACTTCCGGTGCAATTGAGGCCGATTTTTTTGGAAATTCAGGAACTGGGCTCGATGATGTCAATGGTTTCCGTTTGCGACATGCTTATGTTCAATTATCCAATGACAAAGTGGAGATTTTGATGGGACAGTATTGGCATCCAATGTTTGTGACCGCAGTTTTTCCTGATGTTTACTCCTTTAATACAGGAGTTCCGTTTGCGCCTTTTTCTCGAAATCCGCAATTGCGACTTACTACCAAAGGAAAAGTTAAATTTATCGGTGTTCTTTTTACCGAAAGGGATTTTGCAACCAGAGGTGCCAGTGTAA
>DAIQBF010000255.1:0-4384 GCA_036781305.1 Lutibacter sp. | reverse complement strand
TTTTGAATTTTTTGTAATAATTGATTGTGCATAAAAATTTGTTATTGTAAAAACAACTGCAAATAATATTACCAATATTTTTTTCATTTTATAGTATTTATGAATTAAGTCGGAATTGTTTGAACTTAATTACATACCGCTTGGAATTAATTTTCTTGGGAACTGAACCAAACTCTCGGCACCATTTTCTCCCACACTAACCACGCCAAACAGATAGTTATCAATAACGATATTCTTCAAAGTATAATCGGTTGATTTGCCCACAAATCGGCTGTATTGCCATTGTGGCGATGTGGTATCACGCCAATAAATTTTATATCCGATGCTGTTTTTATCGGCCACATCATCCCATTTTAAACGCGTTGATGGTTCCACAGCACCTGCAATCATCACATTTTTTGGTTCTAATGGCGCTGCAGCCAAAGAAGCCAATGTTAAACAATTGACTGCTGTTAATTTTGCGGCATATTCAAAATTTACGCCTTCTAAAACATCCCCATATTTAATACTGTTTTCAATTCTAATATCTTGGTGTTGGCGGTTGTAATTTTCGTGTGTTTCCATAATTCTGACACCCGTAAAACCTTCGTCATTAAAAGGACGATGATGGCCTCCTCTGCCGAATCTGTCCAGTCTGTAAATCATAATGGCGTCTAAATTTGTCATATATTGTTCCGTTAACTTATCAATATATCGCGCCAACTGCCGAGAAGTTCCGTCCACTTCACCTCCATAAAAACGCATGCTGTTGCGTTCTTTTTCAGTGGTTTGGACAGAAATCGCTTCAGAAAAAACCCTAAAAGTACTGTTGTCAATAACCCCATCAATTCCTTCAATATTGCCAATCATATCATTGTTTAAAACAGCGATAACATCCCAATTATTTTCTTTGGCATATTTTGCCATAATTTTACCGCCATACAAACCTTGTTCCTCACCCGACAAACCCACATAAATGATGGAAACAGGGAATTTATGCTTGCTTAAAACGCGTGCGGCCTCAATGGTACCAGCCAATCCGGAGGCATTGTCATTTGCGCCGGGCGAATCCGAAGTGAAATTATTGGCATCTGAAACGCGGGAATCAATATCGCCCGACATAATTACATAGCGGCTTGGATAGGTGGTGCCGCGTTGAATTGCCATGACATTTACCACTTTGGTGTCTGTAACAATTCTGCTTCCGTCAGCTTTTACCAAATCACCCAAATAACTCACTTCCAAACAGTTATTGCAATTTTTTGAAACTTCATCAAAAGTGGATTTCACCCAACGGCGCGCGGCGCCAATTCCTCTGGTTTTAGAAATGGTGTCCGATAAGGTATGGCGTGTACCAAAACCCACTAATTTTGTGATGTCTTTTTCAATCCGTTCCGCAGAAGGCGCCACGGCAATTTCAGTCAATACTTTTTCTATTTCAGATTGTGAAAATCCGACTGTACTTATGGCTAAAAAAAGCACAATCATTGTTAAATTTAATGTTTTCATGTTTTTATCAAATTATATTTTCATAAATGCTTTAATAAAGTTTTTTTGGCTGAAACAAAAAATTTTGTGAAAATCTTACTTATAGTTCAAAAAAAACTTTTTTAACCTTAAGTACTCCAAACTTTAGGCTCTTTAAGTACTTATTTAAATTAAATATTCTCTAAGGTACTTACCACCATTTCAAGCATTCCTTCTGTAAAATCAATATGGGTAACCATTCGTAATTTTCCTTGTCCCATGGAACTCAACAAGATTCCGGCTCTTTTTAAACGATCCATAAAATCTTGTTCATTAATTGAATCAATAACGTTAAAAATAACAATATTGGTTTCAATGGGTTCCACATATTTTACAAATTTACATTTTTGAAGCGCCACGCCAATCACTTTAGCTCGTGTGTGGTCTATCGCCAAACGGTCTATATGATTGTCCAAAGCATAAATTCCGGCAGCTGCCAAATATCCGGACTGACGCATGGCACCGCCAAATAATTTGCGAATCCTTAATGCCTTTTCAATATGAAGTTTAGATCCCAATAACACAGAACCAACCGGTGCACCTAAACCTTTAGACAAACAAACGGAGATGGTGTCGAAAACTTTTCCATATTGTTTAGGCGTTTCATTTTTAGCCACCAAAGCATTAAATATACGTGCGCCATCTAAATGAAATGCCAAATTATGGGCTGTGCAAATTTTCTTAATTTTCAACAATTCTTCGTAATCCCAACATGCACCGCCACCTTTATTGGTGGTATTTTCAACAACAACCAAACTAGACCAGGGCACATGAATGTCAGTTCTGCCAGAAACGGCTTCCTTCAATTGTTTTGCGGTAAACATTCCGCGATTGCCATCAATTAAATGTGAAGTGACGCCCGAATTAAATGCAGCGCCACCACCTTCAAAATTATACACATGCGCCCATTTATCACAAAACATTCTATCGCCGGGTTGTGTGTGAAGCTTAATAGCAGTCTGATTTGCCATGGTTCCCGAAGGAAAAAACAACGCATCTTCCATGCCAAACATTTTCGCTATTTTAGCTTGTAGTTTATTAACAGTTGGGTCGGTTTTAAAAACATCGTCGCCAACTTCGGCCTCCATCATTGCTTTAAGCATTCCTTTGGTTGGCTTGGTTACCGTGTCACTAATTAAATTTATTTGCATCACTTAAATTTGAGATTTATCAATTAATATATGGTTAGAAATTTTAATTAAATCTGTAATTTCTGTCTTTGCAGAAGAAAAAAGATTTTAACCAAAAATACCATAATTAGTTTGAATGAAATATAACCAATCAAATTTATTTGCTCAGTTTAAAAATGAAAAGATATATTTATAAATCTAAATAAGAAAATGATCACAAACGAACATATCAATAAATTACAAGAACGCATCGGCAGGTTAAAAACTTACCTTGAAATCGACAAAAAGCAAATTGAAATTTCAAACGAGGAAGAACAAACCGCAAATCCATCTTTTTGGAACCATCCCAAAGAGGCGGAAATCGTCATGAGAAACCTTCGATTCAAAAAAAAATGGGTGGAAGATTTTAATTCCATCTTAACAAATTTTGATGAATTGACGGTATTATTAGATTTTTATGCTGAAGGCGAAGTAAGCGATAAGGAAGTTGAACAGCAATATAACACTTTACTTATTTTGCTGGAAGACCTGGAATTTAAAAATATGCTGTCTGATGAAGGCGATAATTTAAGCGCCGTACTTCAAATTACCGCAGGAGCGGGCGGTACGGAAAGCTGTGACTGGGCGCAAATGTTAATGCGCATGTATTTGATGTGGAGCGAAAATAAAAAGTATAAAGTTAAAGAGTTAAATTTTCAGGAAGGCGATGTTACCGGAGTCAAAACGGTAACCATAGAAATTGAGGGAGAATATGCTTTTGGCTATTTAAAAGGTGAAAATGGCGTGCACAGAATGGTTAGAATTTCGCCATTCGACAGCAATGCAAAACGCCATACCACATTTGCTTCCGTTTATGTGTATCCGCTGGTTGACGACAGTATTGAAATTGACATCAATCCGGCCGATATTTCTTGGGAAACTATGCGTTCCAGCGGTGCCGGCGGACAAAATGTGAACAAAGTGGAAACAGCAGTTCGTTTGCGCCATAAACCTTCGGGCATTATGATTGAAAATTCCGAAACCCGATCGCAACTCGACAATAAAACCAAGGCCATGCAATTGCTAAAATCCCAATTGTATGAAATTGAGCTGCAAAAACAACGTGAAAAACGCAGTGAAATTGAAGCCGGCAAACTAAAAATTGAATTTGGCTCGCAAATCAGAAATTATGTATTTCACCCATATAAACTGGTTAAAGATGTGAGAACAGCCCACGAAACCGCAAATGTTGAAGCGGTCATGAATGGTGATTTAGATGATTTTATCAAAGCCTATTTAATGCAACAAGGACAAAAAGAAACCAAAAATGAACTATAAAATTGATACCATTATCTTCGATTTAGGCGGCGTGCTTGTGGACTGGAAACCTGAATATTTGTACAGAAAAGTGTTTAATGGCGACGAAGAAAAAGTAAAATGGTTTTTGAACAACGTTTGCACAAGCACTTGGAATGCTGAGCAAGATGGCGGAAGAACCATTGAAGAAGCCGAAAATCTTAAAATTGCGGAATTTCCCGAACATGAGGATTTAATTCGCCAATACTACAACCAATGGCACCAAATGTTTTCTGGACCTATTGCAGAAAATGTTGCTTTATTTAAATCCTTAAAAGCATCTGGGAACTATAAAATTTATGCCCTAACAAACTGGAGTGCCCAAAAATGGGACAAAGCACTCGAATTATTTCCCTTTTTTCATGATTTTGATGGCGTTGTGGTTTCTGGACATGAAAAAACGCGCAAACCCT
>DAIQBF010000254.1:0-4384 GCA_036781305.1 Lutibacter sp. | reverse complement strand
AAATGTGTGAATCATGTAATTCTGAATTGGAATTATGTAACATAAATTAGCTAAATTGGGCGCATCTTTGTTGAATTGAATTTTAATCATATTAAAAAAATAATAAATTATGAATGCACAAAAAGTTATTTTAGTAACATTGGCAAGCGCAGCCGTTGGGGCGGCTTTAGGAATCTTATTTGCACCCCACAAAGGATCAAAAACCAGAAATAAAATTTCTAAAAAAGGAAATGATTATTTAGAAGGATTTGAAGAAAAATTCAATGAATTTGTGGACGTGGCTACCGAAAAATTTGAAACAATGAAAGGAGAAGCAGTCACAACAGCTAAAAATAAAATAGCAGAAGTGGAGGAAGTTATAGACAAAGCCACCAAATAAAATGACAATTGGCAAATTAGCTTATAGTTGTTAACTGCAATATATATTGAAACAATATTTGAAAATTATAATAATATTTATCAGACAAAATACCAAATCGATAACACATTGTTTTTTAATTTGATTTTCAGGACTATGAATTACAAGGATAAAACTGAAGAAAAAATCGCTGAAGATTGCGTTATTGCCAATAAAGAATTGCCGTTTCAAAATAAAAATAAAAGGAAAGAAAAACGGAAGGCTGAATTGGTGATTGCCGACAAGGAGCTTGCTTTTCAAAATGAAGAGAAAGAGAAAAGGGCAGCTGAATTGGTAATTGCAAATAAAGAACTTGCTTTTCAAAACGAAGAAAAAGAAAAACGGGCAGCCGAATTGGTGATTGCCAACAAAGAGCTTGCCTTTCAAAATAAAGTGAAAGAAAAAAGGGCGGCGGAGTTGATTGTTGCCAATAAAGAACTTGCCTTTCAAAATAGAGAAAAAGGAAGACGGGCATCGGAATTGATTATTGCCAATGAGGAACTTGCTTTTCAAAACGAAGAAAAAGAAAAACGTGCGGCAGAATTGCTTATTGCCAATAAAGAATTGGCTTATCAAAACAGCGAAAAAGAGAAACGCGCAGCAGAGTTGCTTATTGCCAACAAGGAATTGGCTTTTCAGAATGCAGTGAAAGAAAAACGTGCTGCAGCGTTGATTATTGCCAATGAAGAGTTGGCTTATCAAAATAATGTGAAAGAAAAACGTGCAGCTGAATTGGTGATTGCCAACAAAGAATTGGCATTTCAAAATAAAGAAAAAGAAAAGCGTGCCGCAGAATTGATTGTTGCGAAAGAGCATGCAGAAGAAAGCGATCGTTTAAAATCGGCTTTTTTGGCCAATATGTCGCATGAAATCCGCACCCCAATGAACAGTATTTTGGGTTTTGCCAGCTTGCTTAGCACGCCAAATCTTACAGGAAAAAAGCAACAAGAGTACATTCGCATCATTGAAAATAGTGGAGAACGGCTGCTCAATATCATTAATGATATTGTGCATATCTCGAAAATAGAATCGGGAATATTGGAAGCTAATATTTCAGAAGCCAATATTAATGGACAAATGGAGTATATCTATAACTTCTTTAAATCTGGAACAGAGAAAAAAGGGATACTTTTTACCGTCAAAAATTTGCAGTCGGGAAAAGATGTTATGATGAAAACAGACAAGGAAAAACTCTATGCAATTCTAACAAATCTTGTTAAAAATGCCATCAAATTTACCAATGAAGGTTTCATTGAATTTGGCTGTGTAAAAAGAGGAAAATTCCTTGAATTTTACGTCAAAGATACTGGTGTTGGTATTCGCCAAGAACAAAGGAAACTCATTTTTGAACGGTTTAGGCAAGGAAGTGAATCACTTAACCGTAATTATGAAGGTGCAGGTTTGGGTTTGTCCATCTCAAAAGCGTATGTTGAATTGTTAGGCGGAAAAATTTGGGTTGAAAGTGAAGAAGAAAATTTACTTACAGGAAAGGTAGGAGGATCTACATTTTATTTTACCATCCCTTTCATTTCTGGTCAAAATAAACAAACAGCTTTTGAGAGTGGAATTGATAAGAAATTAAATCAACAACCTTAAATTGCCCTAAATGAAGTCGAAAAAGAAAAAGGACTAAATTCTAATCATTCCATTTTTTGGTTAAGGATTACTTCACTTATTTTATCTCGTTTTGGAGTTCAGTGAACCAGGTTTGAAGTGAAAATCCTTTTTTGAGGTTTTTCTCCTTAAAAAAGATTGTAACGGAAAGCCTGACCCTTGTGGTAAGGCCAAAATAATGATTATTTTAAGATTAGGGTTAAGCCAGAAAAAGCAAAAGAGACAGGATTTAATGATTATATTTCAAAATATTTTAATCCTGTTATATTCACTGAATTAATGAAAAAGCATTTTAAAAAAGAACAGACATTAATCAATAAAACAAAAAGCCAAGAGAATGGCAATAAATCTTGCTGATCTTAGAAAATTAGCCTAAAATAAACCAGAATATGGAAAAAGAGCCCAGTATATTTGAAACGTTATTTGATAAAGCAGAAACTTTTGGAAAAACAACCTACGAGATTTCAAAGCTTAAAGCATTGGAAACAACAACGGTTGTCGCCACTTCAGTGGTATCACGGATTAGTGTTATTCTTATGATATCAATGTTTCTCCTTGTTTTTAACATTGGTGTTGCATTGTTTCTTGGAGAATTTCTTGAAAAAATTTATTATGGCTTCTTTATAGTTGCAGGATTTTATCTGATTGCCGGAATCATCTTACATTTTTTTCTGCATAAATGGATTGAAAAACCTTTGAGTAATTTAATCATTACACAAGCACTAAAATAAATGAACCTATGGAACAAATAAAAACGCAACATGAGCTTAGAGCCGCCATTCTTCGTTTAGAACACCAACAAGCTGAAGAAGGAAAAGCACTGAAAGAACAGTTTCAAACCGTTTACAACAGTGTTAAACCCGCGAATATTATATTAAATACCCTAAAAGATCTTGGAGATTCAAGTATTATTCAAGATGGCCTTTTAAACACTTCTGTTGGTTTTGGCACGGGATATCTATCAAAATTGATTTTTCAAGGTGTAGTTCACAGTCCTATTAAAAAACTTCTCGGATCAGCAATAATGTATGGCATCACAAATATTGTCGCAAAAAACCCTGATGCCATTAAAGCGATGGCGAAGAAAATTTTTAAATTGTTTGGAAGTCATTCAACTGAAGAAGTTGATGAAACCAAAAACAACGATACCTATAAATGAATTTTAAAAGATGAATACAAATAATAGCTTCAACTTGCCATTTTACGTAAAGACAACAATTCTTCTAGTTGGAATTTTTGTGTTTACCAGCATGCTTTATATCGCCCAAGACATTATTGTTCCGCTCATTTTTTCAGTTATGATAGCTGTCTTGCTTCATCCTATCGTAAACTTTTTTGTTCGGATGAGAATAAATAGGGTGGTCGCCATCATTTTCACATTATTCCTCACCATTTTGATTACGGCTTTGGTAGCTGCCCTAATATTCAGACAGTCAAGCATCTTTGTTGAAACCTGGCCAGACATGGTTGATAAGTTTTCTTTAAGGCTTAATGAATTTACGCATTGGGCTTCTCGCTATTTTGACCTAAACCAATGGAAAGTAAATAGATGGATGAAAAATTACAAAGCCGAACTTCTCGATATCAGCAATGAAAACGTAAGTAAAACAATGTTCGCCGTAGGCAACGGAATTATGATAATGCTATTGATTCCTGTTTATGTATTTATCCTTTTGTATTATAACAAGCTTTTGATTGAGTTTATTCACAGAGTATTTGTTAGCGATGACCAAAAACGGATAAGCAACATTATTTCCGAGACCAAAACTGTTGTTCAGCGCTATCTTGCCGGGCTCGTTATTGAAGCAGTTATTGTGGCAATACTAAATACAGCCGCCCTTTTTGCGCTTGGAATTGAGTATGCAATCCTACTCGGCATTATTGGTGCATTGCTCAACGTAATCCCATACATTGGCGGTCTCGTTGCTGTCGCATTGCCAATGATGGTCGCTTTGGCCACCAAATCCACAGGTATGTATGCTTTTTATGTTCTGGGAATTTATTATATTATTCAGCTAATAGACAACAACTTAATTGTCCCTTTAATTGTTTCTTCCAAAGTAAAAATCAACGCACTTTTCGCAATAATTGTGGTTTTCGCAGGGAATGCTTTATGGGGAATTTCAGGAATGTTCCTGTCCATCCCGCTTCTTGCGATCATAAAAGTTATTTTTGACCATATAGAACCCTTAAAACCGTGGGGATTTTTATTGGGTGACACCATGCCCGAAAATTCGATTATGAAACCAATCATAAAAAAAATTAAAAGTAAAATTTTATAGTTTCCTTTAATTATTTGGGCCTGCCTGCCTTTTTGGTGGGCGTTTCCCCCCGCCGAAAAGGCGGGGGGTCGGGCTTTTCGTTCCAAACTTT
>DAIQBF010000253.1:0-4403 GCA_036781305.1 Lutibacter sp. | reverse complement strand
AGCAGTTTCGAATGAGAAAGTGCAAAAGGTAGACAAAATTGCCGAAAAATCTGTTGGAAAATTGGTGGAGGAATTTATAAAAAAATAAAACCCTAACCTCCGAATGGAGGACAGAACGTTAAGAAAATGTTCTGTGAACATTTTTAGTGAATGTGCCAGTTGGCGCGTTGGCATTAAAAGTTAAAAAGTTCTCGAATTTTAAATTTAAAATAAATCAAACTCCCTTTCCTTTGGAAAGGGCAGTGGATAGGAAACCCTTACTTTTCGTAATATAAATTTTTCACGATACCATCTGCAAGTCCAATCTTCGGGACAAATATTTTATTTGCGCCGCTCCATTCCATAATGGATAAATAAATTTTGGTTGCGGGTATAATTACGTCGGCTCTGTCTGGATTTAAGTCCAACTGCAAAATGCGTTCTTCATAGGTTAAATTGCTTAATAATTCGAATTGGGTTTTTATGTAACTTAAATGCAATGGTTCGCCCATTGGTTTTCCGGAGATTTTAAAAATTTTATTGATGTTTCCCCCTGAACCAATTACGGATAATCTTTTTAAATTTTTTGTGTTTTCTTTGATCCAAAGCTCAATGCTTTTCCAAATATTTTTAAATTCTTTATGGTCGTCCAACAAACGAACGGTTCCTATTTTAAATGATTTTGCGTTGATGATTTTTCCTTTCGAAAAAAGTGTTATTTCTGTGCTTCCACCCCCAACATCAACATATAAATAGGAATTTTGAATGGTGATTATAGTGCTTAAATCTGTTCCGAAAATTATTTTAGCTTCCTTTTTCCCGTCTATGATATCAATTTTGACAGATGTTTTTTCAAATATTTCGTCGGCAACCTCGATTCCGTTGACAGCTTCCCTCATGGCCGATGTGGCACAGGCTTTGAATTTATGAACGCCATGAACTTCCATTAATAATTTGAAAGCTTCCATAGCTTTGATTATTCTTATTTTATTTTCTTCTGAAATCTTTCCATTCAAAAAAGTATCTGTTCCCAAACGAATTGGTACACGAACCAATGCCGATTTTTTAAAACTTGGCTTTTGGCCGTTATTTTGTTCCGTAATTACATTTACCAACAGCAATCTTATGGCGTTTGAACCAATGTCGATTCCGGCAAGTTTTTCAATTTTCAAAATAGCGTTATTTATAATTTTTGGGAAATTCCGTCAAAAAAGTTTTTCCCGATTTAATGTCTTTCCAGTGATTGGTGTCGAATTTTATTCCAACAACCCCACAAGTTGGCACGTGATCCATGATTAAGCTTCCAAACTTATTCACAAAATCGCTAATGCCGTGGTCGTGGCTAAAAACAATGGCCGTATCAAATCCATCATCCAAGGCTTTTACGGTTTTTATTAAATAGCCGTCACTAAAATTGAACAGCGACTTGCTAATTCTAAGATTTGCTAACGGAAAATTAAAAGTGTAACAAAATATCATTGCGGTATGCAGTGCTCTGTTTGCGCAACTTGCAATAAAAACATCTGGCGTGGCAATTTTTTTTTGCAGCACACTTGAAATTAAATAGGCATCATTAATTCCCCTTTCTTTCAACGGACGATCGATGTCTTTAATACCTTCATATTCCCAAGAAGATTTTGCGTGCCTAACAATATAGAGTATTTTCATGTTGTTTTTTATTGCGTTCAAAGATACTGTTTAAGGAGCCAATCGCTCAATTTTCCAATTAAAATCTTCCTGTAAGGTATATCTGATTCTGTCGTGCATGCGATTTGGGCGTCCTTGCCAAAATTCCATGCTTATTGGTTTTACAAGAATGCCGCCCCAATGTTTTGGTCGGGGAATTTCTTTGTTTTCAAATTGTTTTTCAAAGGAAGCCAAACGTTCGTCTAAATAATTCCGAGAAGGAACCGTCTCACTTTGGTCGGAAGCCCAGGCACCCAATTTACTTCCGTCAGGCCTTGATTCGAAATAGCCATCCGATAAATTTTCAGGAAGTTTTTCTGCAATACCTTTAATAATCACCTGACGTTCGATACCTGCCCAAAAAAAGGACAGACAAATATTTGGGTTGTGGGCAATGGCTTTTCCTTTTTCACTGTTGTAATTGGTGTAAAAAATAAATCCTTCCCATGTGAATTTTTTTAATAAAACAACCCTGGCTTTTGGAAAACCATCTGCGCCAATGGTGGAAACTGTTACCGCGTTTACTTCAGAAGATCCTCCAAATTCCTCCAATTCAAAAAACCATTTTTGAAATAATTCCATCGGGTTTTCCGAAATTCCCTCTTCAGAAAGCTCGCTTTTTTGGTAAACTTTTCTGTAATTGCTTAAATCTTTCTCCATGTTGCAAAATTAAAAATCTTTTATTGGTTTATGACTTTTTCATTGATTTCTTTTTTTGGAGCTTTTATTATTAAAAGCCCAATAAAAGTGATTAACCCATTTACAATTAAAAGCTCATAACCAAATACATAGCCATTTAAAAACTGGATTGAATAGTCGTTCAAGAAATAGGTGAAAATCACCGAAAGTATAGCCACAATCCAAACCAAGCCATCTTTTATAGGAATTTTTGTAAAAATACCAAAGGCAAATAATCCCAAAAGCGGTCCGTAAGTATAGGATGCAACTTGCAACAAGCTGCTGATCACATTTTCTTTAAGCACATATCTAAAAATAATGATGACAATAATTAAAACTATTGAAACCGCTATGTGCGTTTTTTTTCTAATTGCTGTTTGCTTTGATTTTTCTTTTTTCTCAATGTCTAAAAAATCGATGCAAAAAGAGGTGGTTAAAGCGGTTAGGGCGCTGTCGGCACTTGAATAGGCAGCGGCAATCAATCCTAAAACAAAAAAGATGCCGACGTAAATGCCCAAATCGCCATGAAGGGCAATTTCCGGAAATAACAAATCGGTTTTAATTGCACCGTCAACAACCGGAGTTGCAATACCAAATTTTTCGGCATAAATAAACAACAAAGCCCCTAAAACTAGAAACACAAAATTAACTAAGATAAGCACAAATCCCAATGAAATCACATTCCATTGCGCTTCTTTGGTGTTTTTGCATGTCAGGTTTTTTTGCATCATATCTTGATCCAAACCAGTCATAGCAATGGCGATAAACATGCCTCCAAAAAATGATTTCACAAAATGTTTCTTGCTATTAAAATCGTCAGTAAAAATAATTTGGCTGTAATGTTTAAATTCAGAAGAAGCAAAAATATCGGAAATAGACCAATTTAATTTATCGGTAATAATAAAAATGGTGGCGAATAAGGCAAAAAGCATGAAAACTGTTTGCAGGGTATCGGTCCAAACAATTGTTTTGATTCCTCCTTTAAAGGTGTAAATCCAAATCAGTAAAATAGAGAGAATTACGGTAATTTCAAAGGGAACGTTCCAGGCATCAAAAATATAATACTGCAACACAGAAGCCACTAAAAACAACCTGAAAGCAGATCCTAAAACCCTTGAAACGAAGAAGAAAAAAGCGCCTGTTTTATGGGAAGTTGGTCCAAATCGATGTTTTAAAAACTCATAAATTGAAGTTACCTGTAAATTATAATAAATGGGAATGAGCACATAAGCAATCGCCAAATAGCCAAACATATAGCCAACCACAATTTGCATATAGCTAAACTGGGAACTTTGAACCCACCCCGGAATTGAAATAAAGGTAACACCAGAAAGAGAAGCGCCTACCATTCCAAAAGCGACAATGTACCAAGGCGATTTTTTGTTTGCTTTAAAAAATGTTTCGTTGTTGTCATTTTTCCCCGTGAAGTAGGCTATTAAAAGAAGCACACAAAAATAAACTGCAATAAGGGAGAGAATATAAATTGGCTTCATTAAAAATTTTTAAGATTAGGATTAACAAAGAAAGTAAAATTATTGGGAATATCTTTCCTAATTGTATATTTGCAAGATGAATTTTTCTTCAAAAATATTGGAAAATGCCGTAAATGAAGTTTCTCAATTGCCCGGAATTGGCAAAAGAACGGCTTTGCGATTGGTTTTGCATTTATTAAAACAGCCGGCATCACAAACACATCAATTGGCTGCCAGTCTTATCAAATTGGTGGACGAGATTAAATTTTGTGAAAAATGCCACAATATTTCAGACAAGGAGGTTTGTGAAATTTGTTCAAATTCCTCCAGAAATTCTGAGATTATTTGTGTGGTTGAAGATGTTCGTGATGTGATGGCCATTGAAAACACGTCGCAATTTAGGGGTTTGTACCATGTTTTGGGTGGAAAAATTTCTCCAATTGAAGGAATCGGACCCCATAATTTAACCATTGACAGTTTGATAGAAAAAGTAAAATCGGGAAGCATAAAAGAAGTGATTTTTGCATTAAGCTCTACCATTGAGGGTGATACCACAAATTTTTACATTTATAAGCAATTGGAAGGATT
>DAIQBF010000252.1:0-4449 GCA_036781305.1 Lutibacter sp. | reverse complement strand
GGAATAATCAATCCGTCGATGCCTATTCCAGCGCATTTTTTTCAGAAATTTTCAATTCCATACTGCATCATCGGATTAAAATACTCCATAATAATTAAGGGAATTGACACCGTTTTGCGAATATCTTTTAATTGGTTGAATAACACTTCGGAAGTCATTCCGTTTTCCAGTGCTTTTGTGGAACTCGCCTGAATGGTTGGGCCATCGGCCAACGGATCGCTAAAAGGCAAGCCGATTTCAATAAAATCGACCCCGCTTTTCTCCAAATTTTCTATAATGGAAACCGTGTCATTTATTTTCGGGAAACCCGCCGTAAAATAAATGGACAATAATTTTTTGTTTTCCTGTAATTTTTGATTTATTCTGTTCATCTTTAATATTTTTTTTGATTTCGTTACCATGAACCTGTTTCAGGGTCTCATCATATTATTATTCTAAGCTATATCAAAATCCATTTTTCGCTTCTTTACCGCAAATTAATTATAACATTCAACTTTGTGAGTCTTTGCGTATTTTCTTTGTGCAGCTTTGTGAAATGGCAATTGCACAAAGATTCACCAAGATTCACAGAGTTTCACAAAGAATCACTTCAACTACATTAAAATAATGACAAAACACTTCAACTTCTCCAATGGTATTGAAATTGGGCTAAAGTTTAAAATATTTAACATAGGTATCCAAATCTTTATCGCCTCTTCCCGATAAATTTAACACCACAACATCATTTTCCTTAAACTTTTTCATGTTGAAAACCGCCAATGCATGTGCGCTTTCAATGGCTGGAATAATGCCTTCCAATTTACACAATTCCAAACCTGCCGTCATCGCTTCTGCATCGGTAATTGAAATAAATTCCGCGCGTTTGGATTTAAATAAATGCGCGTGTAAGGGTCCGATTCCCGGATAATCCAATCCGGCAGAAATGGAATAAGGTTCTGTTATTTGTCCGTCCGCACTTTGCATCAACAAAGTTTTGCTTCCGTGAATCACGCCTTCTTTTCCCAAAATGCTGGTTGCGGCACTTTCACCGGAATGAATTCCCAAACCAGCTGCTTCAACAGCGATTAAATTCACGTTTTCCTCATCCAAATAATGATAAAACGCGCCGGCGGCATTGCTTCCGCCGCCCACACAGGCAATCACATAATCGGGATTTTCGGTATGTTCTTTTTCCATCAATTGCTTTTTAATTTCTTCTGAAATCACCGATTGAAAACGCGCCACCATATCGGGATACGGATGCGGTCCAACGACCGAACCAATAATGTAATGCGTGTTTACCGGATTGTTAATCCAATCGCGGATCGCTTCATTTGTCGCGTCTTTTAACGTTCTGCTGCCCGACAAAGCCGGAACCACTTTAGCGCCCAACATTTTCATGCGGGCCACATTTGGCGCTTGGCGTGCAATATCAACTTCACCCATATACACCACGCATTCAATGCCCATCAACGCACAAACCGTAGCAGTTGCAACGCCGTGTTGACCCGCACCAGTTTCGGCAATTATCCTGATTTTCCCCAACTTTTTTGCCACCAGTATTTGTCCGATTGTGTTGTTAATTTTATGCGCGCCGGTATGGCACAAATCTTCCCGCTTTAAATAAATTTTAGTATTGTATTTTTCTGAAAGCCTTTTTGCGAAATATAGGGGCGTTGGGCGGCCCACATATTCTTTCAACAAATCCTGAAATTCTTTCTGAAAAGAAGGCTCTTGCATAATTTTCAGGTAATTATCTTCCAATTCCTTCACATTCGGATAGAGCATTTCGGGAATAAAAGCCCCGCCAAATTCTCCGTAATAACCTTTCTTGTTTACAAAATAATTCATATTAATAAACTTTTTAATTCTTTAATTTCATTGATATTTTTCAATCCGGGTTCCAATTCAAACCCGCTGTTGATGTCGATTCCAAAAAAAGCGGAATGTTTAAATTGCTTAATTTCTATTGCATCATTTTTACTGATGCCGCCACTCAATAAAAAAGGTGTTTTTCCATTATAATTTTGAAGCAAATCCCAATTGAATTTGATGCCATTTCCCCCGTAGTTTTTTCCTTTTGTATCGAATAAAAAAAGAGAAACGTGCTTTTCAAAAGGTTTTGTTGCAGAAAAATCAAAATTTTCATCAACAGAAAAAGCTTTAATGATTTTTATGTTTTTAGTTGCCAATTCCCTACAATATTCTGGCGTTTCATTTCCATGCAATTGCACAAAATCCAATTGATATCGCGTTGCTTTCTCAACAATTTCATCGATAGTTTCATCGACAAAAACACCTACTTTTTTTACTGATGAAGGAATTTCAATCTGCGGAAAATCGGCCACAAAACGTTTTGATTGCGCGTAAAATATAAATCCGATATAATCAGGCTTCAAAGTTATTAACGCTGAAATATTTTCCTTGTTCCGCATGCCGCAAACTTTAATTTTCATATTTTATTTAATATTAAAAGATTAAATAATTAAAAGATTGAAAGATTTATTTTTTAATTACTTATTACCTTAACTTGATACTTACTTCTTGACTTTAATAGTCAGGTTTCTAATGTTTTAACCACCAAGCCCGCGAAGATTTATGCAAAGTCCGCAAATTTATTCAATGTTAAACGCCACATTCTACCCTAATTATAACTCATTATTTTTTCTACCTGATTTGAGAAATGAATTCCAAACAAGCCAAACCGGGATTTTCCGTTTTCATAAAAGTTTCGCCAATTAAAAAGCCTTGAAACCCGTATTCTTTAAGTCCGGTAATAATTCTTGGGTCGCTGATGCCGCTTTCCGAAACCTTGATGCAATTCTCGGGTATGTTTTTTATCAGATCAATAGAGTGCTCTAAATCGACTTCAAAAGTTTTAAGATTGCGGTTGTTAATTCCGATAATTTTATGATCTAGTTCAATTTTATCCAATTCTTCCTGATTGTGTACTTCATACAATACTTCCATGCCCAGATCTTCGGCCAGTTTGCCGTAATTTTTCAATTCTTCTTTGGTTAAATACGAAGCAATTAATAAAATAACATCCGCACCTATCGCTTTTGCCTCCACAATTTGAAATCCGTCCACAATAAAATCCTTTCTTAAAATCGGAATGGTTTCGTTTACGGCACGAGCCTGAATTAAATCGACAATGCTTCCGCCAAAAAACGCCATTTCAGTCAAGATAGATTGTGCGGCAACGTTGGCATCCAAATAGCCTTGCGTTACCTCGCCAATCGAAACTTTATCGTTGATAATTCCTTTTGAAGGCGATTTTCGTTTAAACTCGGCGATAATTCCGGTTGAATTTTTAGCGGTCAAAGCTTTTTTCAAAGAAATCGGCGTGCGATTGAAATTCGGGCTTTTCACCAATTTTTCCAAGGAAACTTCACGCATTAATTTGGCGACTTCCAACTTTTTATGGGCGATTATTTTATCTAAAATGTTCATTTTTTATTAAATGATTGAGAGATTAAAAATTTACAAGTTACTATTTTCGTCACCCTGAACTTGTTTCAGGGTCTCATCATATTTCTAATGTCTTTAATTTGGAATTCAATTCTTTAATTAAATTAATTTTCCAATCATGATGCCAATTCTTCAATTGCTTTTCTCGTAGAATTGCTTGATTAATATCAGTAAATTCTTCGAAATATATTAAATCTTTTACATTATATTTCAGGGTAAACTTAGAACCTAATCCGTTTTTATGTTGAACAACTCTTTCCTTTAAGTTTGCCGTTACACCAATATAAAAAGTGGTTCTATATTCATTTGTCAATATGTAAACATAACTTAATTTCATCAGTTTTATTTTTTAGCGGTAACAAATGCAGCCTGCCTGCCGCAGGCAGGTTCGCAATCAATCATTCCTTTGTGTCAAAATTTGTAATGCTCGTTTCATTTTCTCATTGGTTGTGATGCTGAAACAAGTTCAGCATGACGTAGAGGTTAAATTAATAATTAACCAATTTATGCAAACTTTCTTTGGCCTTTAATCCGAACAGGGAATCTTTGGCTTCTTCAAAAGCGGTTTCAAACGATTTGTTTTTGTCGATTATTTTCAACGCAAAGGCGGCATTTGCCAAAACTGCATTATTTTGGGCATCGGTTCCTTTGCCATTTAAAATGGAAATGAAAATTTCGGCGGCTTCTTTTACTGTATTTCCCCCAAATATTTCAGATTGATCCAACCTTCTCAATCCCAATTCTTCAGGGGTTATTATTTGTTCGTTTTCTTTGGTAAAAAACTTAAATCCGCTTGTCAACGCAATTTCATCATAGCCATCCAAACTGTAAACGATTCCGTAATTTGTGGCTGTTTTTTGCAACAAATAATTGTAAATTCTCGCCACTTCCAGGTTGAAAACGCCAACCATCTGATTTTGTGGGCGACTCGGATTTACCAATGGCCCCAACATATTGAAAAACGTTTTTACGCCCAACTCATTTCTCACGGGCCCAACA
>DAIQBF010000251.1:0-4530 GCA_036781305.1 Lutibacter sp. | reverse complement strand
TTGTCAGCAAAATTCAACCATTCCGGGATATATAACCAATTCAATTGTTGAAAATCCAAATCCAAGTGGCTTAAACACCAGTGATGCTGTACTTAAAGTTACCGATAACGGAACCGATGCCTGGGATGCCCTAGTTATTGATTTGGGCAGATCAATGGACTTGTCAACCAAAAACTACCTGAGAATTAAAATATTATCTTCAAAAGCAGTGCCTTTATTGGCCAAATTAGAAGGAGGAACTTCGGGAGCAAAAGAAGTTTGGGGTGCTATTACTGAAACTGGAATCTGGACAGAGTATGTCTTTGATTTTAGTGACCAAGCTACAGCAAACCATCAAAAAATAGTATTATTTTTCAATGGAGGACAAACGGATGGAACTACATCAGATGTTTATTATATTGATGACATCAGGTTTGCGGAATATAATCCTTGTGCTGGCGTGATTCCGGATTTAAGCATTGTGAATAATTTTGAATGTCAACAAAATTATGCAGTGGTTTGCTGTATTGCCACAGAAATTGTTGTAAATCCATTTAAAACGGGGATTAACACCAGTGATAATGTTTTAAAGGTGACCGATAACGGTACAGATGCTTGGGATGCCTTGGTATTTGAACTTGGGACTGCAATAGACTTATCCACAAAAAATCAATTGAAAATAAAGATTTATTCCACAAAAGCAGTGCCTTTATTGGCTAAATTAGAAGGAGGAACTTCTGGTGCCAAAGAAGTTTGGGGTGCCATTACAACCGCAAATGCATGGACAGAATATACCTTCGATTTTAGCGACCAAGCTGACGCAAACCATAAAAAAGTAGTTTTGTTTTTCAATGGAGGCGCTTCCGACGGAACTGCAACCGATATTTATTATATTGATGATTTGAAGTGGGAATAATGAATTTCTACTAAAATATTTTTCATCATAGTTAAAAAAACCGTAAAAACTAAAATTAGCGCTTACGGTTTTTTTATGTTGCTTATCATTAAATTTATTTTCTCATTACTAGGATCATTATTATCCGATTGAATTTTTGATAAACAGGTCGCCCCGATGGGGCTTTAATTAATAAATTATTTTGTGTTTCTACAAACATGTAGCTCCTACGGAGCTATTTTAGTCCCATCGGGGCGACCTGATTGTAAAGTCACATTTTGATTAAGAAGAATCATTTTTTATGAATTTTTATCGGACAACAATAATATAGAATAAAGGTTTAAAAAAATAAAGAACATAAAGAAAACAAGAAAAGGAACAATAAATAATAGGGAACATTACTCGACAAGGGAATTTAACAAGGGGTTTAAACCCCTTGTTTTAACAAACCCACAAAAATGGAAGTTGGTGTTTGCAAGGCCACTTTAATGATTATGCCGGAAGTTTTCTTACATTTTAAATTCAATCTTCGTTATTAATTACTCATTATATGATAAATATCATAAGAATATCAATACCTAAAAGCCAATTTTATTGATAATACCATAATATAATGTGTAATTAAAGCGATTTGTTTCAATTATTTTTAATAAATTTGCAAATGAAATAGCGTTGAATCTATTTTTCCAAATTTCACCCTATTTCTTCTTAAAAAGTTTAACAATTTTAGATTAAAATATGTTTAAAATTATCGAAAAAAAATTTCTTTCAGAGAATGTGGCAAGATTGGTTATTGAAGCCCCTTATATTGCCAAAAGTCGTAGAGCAGGACATTTTATTATCCTGAGAATTGATAAAAATGGCGAAAGAATCCCGCTGACAATTTCAGATGCCGATGTTGAAAGAGGCACAATTTCCTTAATAGTACAACGGGTTGGTGTTTCATCGCATAAACTTTGCGCCATGAATGCAGGTGATTTTATATTGGATGTGGTGGGGCCGCTTGGAAAAGCTACCCATATTTCTAATGTGGGAACTGTTTTATGCGCTGGCGGTGGCGTTGGTGTGGCACCTCTTTTCCCTATCGTACAAGCGATGAAATTAGCCGGCAATAGGGTGATTACCATTATTGCCGCCAGAAATAAAGACCTAGTGATTCTTGAAAATGAAATGGCTGAATACTCCGATGAACTTATTGTGATGACCGACGATGGTTCAAAAGGCACCAAAGGTTTGGTGACTCAGGGAATGGAAGAGGTCATTCTCAGAGAAAAAGTAAATCAGGCTATAGTTATTGGACCCGCTATCATGATGAAATTCGCTGCTTTAACCACAAAAAAATACGACATTCCCACCATGGCAAGTTTAAACACCATCATGGTTGACGGCACCGGAATGTGTGGCGCATGCAGGGTTTCCGTAGGAGGAAAAACGGAATTTGTTTGTGTTGACGGACCGGAATTTGATGCCCATAAAGTTAATTTTGATGAAATGTTAAGCAGGTTAGGCGCTTACAAAGACAAAGAATCAGAAAACTATAATGAGTACGTAAAATCTTGCGAAGCAGCAGCAATTTAAACTAAAAAAATTACCCTATAAAATATTCGTAAAATGGAAGAAGTATTAAACGAAGAATATTATAAAGCCGAACGAAAAACCGAGTGGCGCGATAAGTTACGCAAAGAAATAAAAGCCAAAGAAAGAACAAATTTGGACAGGATTCGTATGCCTGAATCTGAACCGGATGTTAGAAATAAAAGCAATATTGAAGTAAATAAAGGCATAACCTTAGAAATGGCGATTGCTGAATCTCACCGATGCCTTGATTGCGTTGTTCCAACTTGTATTGTTGGCTGCCCTGTTGGCACCAACATTCCAAAGTTTATAAAATATCTTGAAGCGGGAGACGTACTTGGAGCGGCGGAAGTTCTTAAAGAAAATAATTCCTTACCCGCAATTTGCGGCAGGGTTTGTCCTCAGGAAATACAATGTGAAGCGCAATGTTTTTATGTTAAAAAACTAAGCAAAGAAGGCGCCGCTATTGGCTATCTAGAAAGATTTGTTGCCGATTATGCACGTGAACATGGGCCATCAACTATTCCAGCTATGGCTGAGCAAAACGGCATTAAAATGGCGGTGATAGGTTCAGGGCCTGCAGGATTAACTGTCGCCGGGGAATTGGCAAAGTTTGGTTATGATGTTACCGTTTTTGAAGCCTTACACGATCTTGGCGGTGTTTTAAAATATGGAATTCCTGAATTTCGTCTTCCAAAATCGATTGTTGACTATGAAATTAATACCATCAAAAATATGGGGGTAAAATTCGTCACCAATTTCATTGTGGGAAAAACAGCAACAATTGATGATTTAAAAGCCGAAGGATATGTTGCCTTTTTTATTGCAAGTGGCGCAGGTTTGCCAAATTTTATGAATATTCCCGGCGAAAACTATAGCGGAATTCAAAGTGCCAACGAATTTTTGACCCGTGTAAATCTAATGGGTGGCGCTGATGCTAATTTTGACACGCCTGTTCATACCGGAAAAAATGTGGTAATTATTGGAGGCGGAAATACCGCAATGGACTCTGTTAGAACCGCAAAACGTATGGGCGCTGAAAGAGCCATAATTATGTACAGACGTTCTATGGAAGAAATGCCCGCAAGAGCTGAAGAAATAAAACATGCCATTGAAGAAGACGTTGAATTTATCAACCTCACCTCGCCAATTGAATATTTTGCCGATGAAAAAGGTAAAGTAAATAAAATGAGGGTGCAAAAAATGGAATTGGGTGAACCTGATGCATCCGGCAGAAGACGACCGGTTGCAATTGAAGGCTCTGAGTACGATATTGCTGTTGATAGCGTAGTTATCGCTGTAGGCGTTTCTCCAAACCCAATTGTGCAGCAAAGTATGCCCGAACTTGAAACAACCAAATGGAATACCATTAAAGTTGATGAAAATATGATGACTTCAATCCCAGGACTTTTTGCCGGAGGCGACATCGTTAGAGGTGGCGCAACGGTAATCCTTGCGATGGGCGACGGAAGAAAAGCCGGACAAGGAATGCATAAATATGCACAAGCGACAGTTTTGGCTGAAATTCAATAGCATTTGCAAGCTGACTTTTTGAATTAGAAATAATATTTTGACACTATTCTAAAAAAGAATTTAAAATCAATTATTAAACTACATCTGAATATTGCAGTTTTCATAGAACTAGCAATTTTTTTACCCACCTCCAAAACATTTAGTAGTGCTGCAGAGGTGGTTTTTTTTATATAAACAAACACAGATTAAAACCTACATAAATTTATGAGCTTGTATATGTACTTTGTTAATTCAACTTAATATCCAAGCTATAGCAGCTTCAAGTGTACTAAATGGTCTAGAACTATAACCTTCATCTTGAGATTCAACTAGTATTGGAACTACAATATCTCTTGGATTTTCAGTAATTATGGCAATTTTATAATTTCCGAATATCTCAATATGTTTTTTATAGAAATTTGCGATTGCCATATACTCTTCAGTTTTTATGTTAAAATTTGAATTTCGGTAATCTAAAATGAATCCCTTTTTTTCTTTGGGTATTAAATCATTTTCAAAAGCATATTCCCATGAAGATTCAATATCCTCAATCGAAATAAGACCATAAT
>DAIQBF010000250.1:0-4565 GCA_036781305.1 Lutibacter sp. | reverse complement strand
CCATTGCATTCCATTAAAAAACACTCGAACTGACGTTTTATAAAATGTATTTTTTAATTGTTTATTTATTTTTTTGAACTACTTCCGTCTCCCGTCTCCCGTCTTCCGCCTTCCATCTTCCGTCTTCTCAATTATCCATTGAAAATTACCCATGAATCGTTTCCTGCGTTCCCAAATCTTTCATCAATTCGGCTTCAAATTCCAATAAATCGTTCCATTTTTTATCCACTTCTTCCCGGTCGCCATATTTTCTAGCAAAACCTAAAAACAAGGTATAATGATTTGCTTCTGAAGCCATTAAATCGCGGTAAAACTTTGCCAATTCCCGGTCTTTTATGTTTTCTGAAAGCAATCTGAAACGTTCGCAGCTTCGAGCTTCAATAAGTGCGGCGTACAACAATCGGTGCACCAATTGCGTGGTTCTGCTGCCGCCTTTCGGAAAAAATTTCAGCAAATTATTCACATATAAATCTTTTCTGTCGTGTCCCAATATAACATTTCTTTTCAATAGCCGTTCATGCACCATGTTGAAATGGCTCATTTCCTCTTTCACCAAAGAAACCATTTCCGTCACCAAATCAGAATACTCGGGAAAACTCATAATTAATGAGCTCGCCGTTGAAGCCGCTTTTAGCTCGCAATGTGCGTGATCTATCAAAATTTCATCAATATTTTTTTCGGCAATGTTCACCCAACGCGGGTCGGTAGGAAGTTTTAAACCTAACATAAGGCATCAAATTTATGGTTAATTTTTACAAACTTTCTTTGGTCCTGCCCGCCTTTTTTGGTAGGCTTTCCCCTGTGGATCGGGCTTTATTCGTTATTTTTATTTTATAAATAAGGAACTCATGAATACAAGTATTTCACTACCCGCTTTTTTAGTTGTGAAAATAACTAAAAAAGAGCTCAAACAAGTTTACCCTGAGTGTATTCTTTGGCAGTCCCTAACGAATTGAATTAAAAATGATTAATATTCCTTTTAAATAGATGGCCGGGAAAGTAGTCATCCTAAAAGTCGTTTATGATCATTTGTGCAACACGAAGCGCTTCGGTAGCTTGTTCCAAAGTTACAATTGGCGTTGTATTGTTATTTATGGCATCGGCAAAAGTTTCCAGTTCATCTAAAATGGCATTGTTGGCCACAATTTTCGGATTTTCAAAATAGATTTGTTTTTTTAAGCCTTCCGCATTTTGTAAAATCATATCGAAATCGCCCGGATTTTCAGGTGCCTCTTTCATTCTGACCACTTCCGTGGCTTTTTCAAAGAAATCGACGGCAATATAAGCGTCTCGTTGAAAAAAACGTGTTTTCCGCATATTTTTCAAGGAAATTCTGCTGGCAGTTAAATTGGCAACACAGCCGTTTTCAAATTCAATTCGTGCATTCGCAATATCGGGCGTATCGCTCAATATGGAAACGCCGCTGGCATGTACGCTTTTCACTTTTGATTTCACCACGCTCAAAATAATATCGATGTCGTGAATCATTAAATCCAACACTACAGGAACATCAGTTCCTCTCGGATTGAATTCTGCCAAGCGATGTGTTTCAATAAACATCGGATTGTGGATAGCATCTTTTACTGCGGTAAAAGCAGGGTTAAAGCGTTCTACGTGACCCACTTGTCCTTTTACCCGGTATTTTTTTAGTAATTCAATAAGCGTTTCGGCTTCTTCAACCGTTTTGGTGATTGGTTTTTCAATAAAAACATGTTTCCCTTTTTCAATGGCTTCTTTTGCGCAATCAAAATGAGAAAGCGTTGGAGTCACAATATCAACAACATCAACGGCATCAATTAATTCCTGAATTGAATTATAAGATTTGAAGCCAAATTCTTTTTCAACTTTTTCGGCATTTTCTTTGATTGGATCAAAAAAACCAACCAATTCGTATTTATCGGATTGATTTATTAATTTTAAATGGATTTTTCCAAGATGTCCGGCACCTAAAACTCCTGCTTTCAGCATAATTAAAGTTGTTAATTTTTATGTAGGCAAAAGTAACAATCTTTAGGCATTTATTCCTATTTTAGACATTCAAATTTTAAGGATTAATGAAGGATACGCACAAGCACAAAGGACTTAGGAATCAGTTGGTAAACACAATTGCACAGAAGGGAATAACGGACAAAAATGTTTTGAATGCGCTGGGAAATGTGCCTCGTCATTTGTTTATGGATTCTAGTTTTGCAGATTTTGCGTATCAGGATAAAGCCTTTCCCATTGCTGCCGAGCAAACCATATCACAGCCTTATACCGTTGCTTTTCAAACTGAATTGCTACAGGTTAAAGAGCATCATCAAATTTTGGAAATTGGGACGGGATCGGGATACCAAACCGCTGTTTTGCTGGAAATGGGCGCAAAAGTTTACACCATTGAACGCCAGCAGGAATTGTTCAAAAAAACAAAATTATTTTTGCCGAAACTTGGCTACAAACCTAAAAAAATAATTTTTGGCGATGGCTATAAAGGCTTGCTGGAAGATGCTCCTTTTGATGGAATTATCGTAACCGCTGGCGCACCTTTTGTTCCGAATGCATTGCTAAGTCAGTTAAAAGTAGGAGGAAGGCTGGTAATTCCCATAGGTGATGAAGCACAAATTATGACCTTATTTATTAGAACCAGTGAAAAAGATTTTGAAAAGCATGAGTTGGGGAAATTTAAATTTGTGCCCATGTTGAATAAGAAAAATTAGGGCTGCTATTGCGTTACTTTATACCAATATTGTGTTCTTCCCAACAAGGCAAAGCCCAAATAACCACGCACTTTTAGCTTGTCGGGTGTTTCTAAGGTGATATAACATTTGTATTCATTTCCTGTTTTTGGGTCGAGTATTTTGGCGCCATTCCATTCGTTCCCGTCTTTGGTTAAGCCATTGATGATAATCATTCCTTTAATCGGTTTGTTTTTGTTGGCACCTTTACAATTTTCACAAATTTTATTTTCTTCACCTTTTGTCAATAATTGATCAATTTTAGCGTAAATTTTCCCTTCAACCTGATAAATTTCAACAATCGATTTTTCTTTTCCTGTTTCATCGTCAATGGTTTTCCATTTCCCTAAAATGGATTGAGAGTAGCTATTAAAAGACAGAAATAAAATAAAAATAAATAGTATGTTTTTTTTCATAATAATAGTATTAAAATAAACTGGCGTCAGATTGAAAATCCCATTTTCCCTGAACTTTTAAAACTCGCTCAATCACGTCGCGCACAAGCAATCCCGCACTTTTTTGGGAGATGTAAAGTAGAAATGTCCCGAATTTCAGAAACAGCATTTTTCAATAAGGAATTTGGGTGGCTAATTTTTAACTTTATGCCAATATTGCGTTCTTCCCAATAATGCAAAGCCTAAATAACCACGGACTTTCAATTTATCAGGATTTTCTAAAGCAAGGTAGCATTTGTATTCTTTTCCTGTTTTTGGGTCGAGTATTTTTGCGCCATTCCATTCGTCTCCATCTTTGGTTAAGCCATTGATGATAATCATTCCTTTAATCGGTTTGTTTTTGTTGGCACCTTTACAATTTTCACAAATTTTATTTTCTTCACCTTTTGTCAATAATTGATCAATTTTAGCGTAAATTTTCCCTTCAACCTGATAAATTTCAACAATCGATTTTTCTTTTCCTGTTTCATCGTCAATAGTTTTCCATTTTCCTATAATGGATTGGGAGCTGATAGTCATTGAAAAGAGTAAAACAATAATGAGTAATGTGTTTTTTTTCATAATAGGGTATAATTAATTGTTAATTAAAATAATTTAGCGTCAAATTGGAAATCCCATTTTCCCTGAACTTTTAAAACTTGCTCGATCACGTCGCGCACACAGCCATTTCCTCCTTTTTTTTGGGAGATGTAAAGAGAAATGTCCTGAATTTCAGGAACAGCATCTTTCGGACAGCAAGGCAATCCAACCTTTTTCATCACTTGAAAATCGGGGATGTCATCACTTATATATAGGACGTTTTCTGGTTTAATGCCATAAAGATAAGTATGATATTTAAATTGGTTTTTTTTATGTTGTGTGCCCAGATAAATATCCGTAATTCCCAAAAGGCTAAATCGCTTCCGGACACCTTCATTGGTTCCTCCAGAGATAATGCAAACACGATATCCGGCACTTAATGCTGTTTTTAGCGCGTAGCCATCTTTAATATTCATTTCACGCAACAATTCGCCTGTTTCGGTTACCCTAACATTTCCATTTGTCAGCACGCCGTCCACATCAAAAATAAAGGTGGTGATTTGCGGCATTATTTCTTTATAGCTTTTCTCCATAGGTGTTGTAAATAGATTTTGTGAGCAATGTATAAATATCTTGCTGATTTTTAGTTAGCATTGCTTTATGTTTTTCAATGGTTTTGGTGTCATTTCTTTTTGCGGGTCCGGTTTGTGCTTCAAGTGGTGGCAAAGTAGTTATTTTATGTGCGGTTTCCTGTATTAATGGAAGCAATATTTCAAAAGGAACATTATTTTCTTTACAGATCTCATTTCCAATCTGATACAAATGATTTACAAAATTATTCACAAAAACAGCCGCAACATGCAAACTTTTTCGTTGA
>DAIQBF010000249.1:0-4663 GCA_036781305.1 Lutibacter sp. | reverse complement strand
TTATAGATTTTTAATTTTTGAATGAATTTTAATGCTTTCGATAATTCATGATGACTTTTTACGCTTGAGATAATGATGGTTTTTTTAGGATGAAGGTGTTTGCTCATTTCCTGCACCATAATTCCACCGAAAGAAACGCCTATTAAAACCGGATTTTCTTTACGCACCAAATCGCTCATTCGTTTGGCGTATGCTTCAAGGGGTTCATGTGGCGACAACGGAATTAACCATTCCAAAAAATGAAGTTCAAATTCATCCGCAGGAAATTGTAAAAATTCAAAAATTTCCGGACTTGCCGCCAATCCGGGAACAAAATAAATAGGTATTTTTTTGGTTTCCATTAACTGTTAAGGATGTCTAAAATAATTGGTTTTAACCCGCTGAAGAAAAATTCAACGGCAATTACCATCACAATTAATCCCATTAAACGCATCATCACCTTATTTCCCGTTTTGCCAATTTTTTCAGTGATTTTGCTGGCGCCAACAAGTATGATGTAGGTTAAAAATAAGATAACCGCTACGGTTGTAATTAAAACTATTTTGAGTGAAATATTATTGGCGTCTTCCATTAAAATAATGGCATTGGTGATGGCTCCGGGTCCGCATATCATGGGGATTGCCAGTGGGGTAATGGAAATATCTTCCACATAAGCATCAATTTTTTGCTCATCATCCGTGTGTTTAAAACCGCCCAGCCTTGCCTGCAGCATATCCCAGCCCATCGTAAAGAAAATAACGCCGCCGACGATTCTGAAACTGTTTACGGAGATTCCGAAGAATTTAAATAAAATCTGGCCCGAAAAAGCAAAGGCAATAATGGTGAAAAAGGCCACCAATGTCGCTTTTTTAGCGGTTTGCTTGCGACGCTCTTTGCTTAAAGTGGTGGTCATCGACATAAATATAGGCATGGTGCCCAACGGGTTTATCAGGGTGAAAAACGAGGTAAAAACCAATAAACCAAAAGTGTATAAATCAATCAAGGCTTTTTATTTTATTCATTTACAAATTTCGTACAAAAGTAGGAACTTTTTGGCAATCAAAAACAAGTAATTCGTCCTCATTATTTTGGAAATTTGTTACTTGTTTTTTATTAAAACAGTTATTAGTACATGACAAAAATTTGGAATAGAAATATAAACAGCATATTACGGCTTGTTCGTTACCAAGACCTCACAGGTTTTCAAAACCTGTGAGGTCTTGGTTATTCTGAAAATAGTGAGTATTTTATTTCTCAAAATTAATTTTTGTCATGTACTTAGAAAACAGTTAATAAATGGTGATTGATTTTTAACCTAAATATTTTCATGAAAAAGACCCTTGTTTATTATTGCGATGTTTTATTCTTATGAAAATATTCTAATCCATTCAAATAAATCACTTTTTCTGATGGGTTTGGAAAGAAAACCGTCGAACCCGGCTTCTTTGGCAGCTTCTTTGTTTTCGGGCAAGGTATAGGCTGTTTGCGCAACAATGGGAAGTCCGGGGTTTATTTTTTTTATTTGTTTTGTGGCTTCATAACCATTGAGGACAGGCATATTAATATCCATCAACACCAAGCCAATTTCATTGTTTTTAGCGCATTGTTCTACAGCTTCCTTGCCATTTAATGCATGAATAACATTAAAATTATCCGCATCTAACAATTCATTTAAAAAAATGAAGTTGCTTTCCTCATCTTCAGCAATTAGTATTGTAAATTTTTTAGCACTGCCGGGAATTGCATTTTTTGAAACAGTTTTTTGATTTGCTGATTTTATAATATTAAATGGCAATTTAAAATAAAAAGCCGCGCCTTTTTTAAGTTCAGACTCAACCCAAATTTTACCTTTCAATAGCCCGACTATATTTTTTACGATGGATAACCCTAGACCGGTTCCCTGTGAAAAGGAGTCTAATTTGGTGAAACGTTCAAAAATTTCCTGATGATTCTCTGTTGGAATTCCAATTCCTGTGTCTTTTACAAAACATATTAATTTTGGTTCTTCAGATTCTTTATTGATGTCGTAACCAAATGTAACAGTTCCTTCAGGCGTAAATTTGATGGCATTTAGGATCAAATTGGTGAAAATTTGTTGAACTTTTGACTTATCGGCATTGACATATATTTCTTCAAGCGGCGCACTGGAAATTAAGGAAACTTCCGAAGGAGATTTTGCTTCAAAGTTAACGAGGAGTTCGTTTAAGAGTTCGTTAAGGTCAAATATTTCGTTGGAAATGCGTACAGTGCCTGATTCAATTTGGGCGGAGTCAATAATATCATCCACCAGTTTTAACAACAAATCAGTTTGTGTTTGAATTATTCGGGAAAAATGCAATAAACCAGCATCCTTGTTATTTTCTGCAATAATAGTTGAAAAGCCAACTATGGCATTTAAAGGGGTCCTAATTTCATGGTTCATCAATGCCAAAAAAGTAGATTTTAACCTATCTGATTCTTCTGCTTTAAGTTTTGCCTTATTTAATTCTTCAGTTCGTTCAATCACTTTTTTTTCCAGATGCAGGTTGGCATCTGCGAGTTTGTCTTTGCTGCATTTCAACTCCAAGTGTGTTTTTACGCGTGACAACAATTCTTTTGAATTAAAAGGTTTGGTTATAAAATCCTGCCCTCCGGCATCAAATCCCTTAACAATATCACTGGGTTCATTTAGGGCTGTGAGAAATAAAACAGGAATCTCCTTCAATTTTTTATTTTTTCGCAGGGCTTTACAGGTTTCAAAACCATTTAGTACTGGCATGTTAACATCTAAAATCACAAGGTCATAATCCTGGCTGTCCTGAAGCAATGTTAAGGCTTGCGACCCATCAAGGGCAAATCCAACCGAGTATCCTGTTTCGCGCAAAATATTTCCTATTACCTGGATATTTTTTGAGTTGTCATCAACCACCAGAATCTTATATTGCTTTTCTTTAGTTGTTTTCATCTGTTTAATTTTTATTTTTTTGTTGGTACAGCTGCTGTTCGCCATTAATCATTCTGCTGTGTATCAAAATTTGTTATGCTCGTTTCATCGTATATTAATTATGAATTAAAGATTTGTGTTGCTCAATTATTTGGGGAAATCTATTAAGTAATTTAACCAGTTTATCTATTTCAAAGTTATCAGCTAATTTGCTGATTTCATTGCCATAGTCAAGGATTATTTTAAAATTATTTTTTTCTGCCAACACCGCCAAATCATTTCCAAATTTTTCGATATGGTCAATCATTTGGGCTTTTACCACCTTGTTATAAGTTGGCATAAATTCATTTTCTAGCGTATGGATTAGTTCAGGCAATTGTTTTTGTTGCGCTGCAGTTAATTCAAATTTGGTTTTTTTAAGTTCTTTTTTATTTAAGGCAGTTTTGTTTTTAGGATTTTGATAGGCTAAATATTTTTTTAGTAATTGCGTCAGTTCGCCCAAATCAATAGGCTTCATAAGCAAATCATCAAAGATTTCTTTTAATTCATTGGTTTTTGAATGTATTTTAATCGATGCTGAAATTGCGATAATCGGTATAAACTTGGTGCTTTTTTGTTTCTTTAAAATATTTATTGCTTCATAACCGCTCATTACAGGCATTCGTATATCCATCATTATTAAATTGGGAAGGTGCTCAGTCGCAATTTCAACGGCTTCTTCTCCATTTTCGGCTTCAAATAATGTCAGCGGGGAGTTTTCCAGTAAATCGATTATTAAATTTCGATTATCCTTATTGTCGTCAACAATCAAAACTTTTGCTTCCTTAAAAATAACGGATGTAGGATCAAAAGTGATTTTGTCACTTTTAATATTTTCAAGAGCCTGTATTTCAACATCGGGCAGGTAAACCGTAAAAACACTTCCTTTACCGGGTTCGCTGCTGACACTTATTTTTCCTCCCATAATTTTCGTCAACCGCTTTGTAATGGCGAGTCCAAGACCCGTACCGCCATATTTACTGTTCATTTGGCCTTCCTGTTGGCTAAAAGCTTCAAAAATTTCATCCTGCTGTGCTTTTGGTATTCCAATACCTGTATCTTCTACTTTAAGTATCAGGTCAATCCTGTTGTTTCCTTTATCTTTTTTATCCAACGTAAGAATTACGTGCCCTTTTTCTGTGAATTTCACTGCATTTCCCAATAAATTGAACAGTATCTGGCGCATGCGGGTTTCATCAAGCAATAGGGCAGAAGGAATTTGGCTTTCTGTTTCAAGATAAAATGAAATGTCCTTTTCACTGGCTGTATGCGCAAACATCATTTCCATGTCTTTGGCAAGCCTATGAATATTTACGGCTTCTTTTTGAAGGGATAATTTTCCGGCCTCTATTTTCGACAGATCAAGAATGTCATTGATAATCTTTAACAAGTTTTTACCGCTGCTACGAATAGATTCAATTTGTGAGCGTTGTTTTTCATTCTCCACAGTATTGTATAATAACTCGGAAAAGCCAATAACAGCATTCATAGGTGTGCGTATTTCATGGCTCATATTGGCCAGGAATTCACTTTTGGCACGGTTAGCGGAATCAGCGGCTTCTTTGGACTTTATAAGGTCTTCTTCAATAAGCATTCTACGGGTAATGTCGTATCTAATTACAACATATTGATAGGGTTCCCCTTTTGTGTTAAGAAAAGGCACTATGGTAGTATCCACCCAATAAAAGGAACCGTCTTTTGCTTTATTCCTAATTTCTCCCT
>DAIQBF010000248.1:0-4689 GCA_036781305.1 Lutibacter sp. | reverse complement strand
ATTATTTATTCTCAGTCTATTATTTTGTAAAAAATATTTATTTGGTTTAATTTAAACCGAAAAATTATCATAAAACAATATTAAAAATTAAAAATTATGTTATCAGAAAGAATGCAATCCGTTTTAAACAAGCAAATAAGAATTGAAGCAGAGTCATCCCAAATATATTTAGCAATGGCTTCTTGGTCTGAGTTGAAAGGTTTTGAAGGGATTTCTCAATTTATGTATGCACAATCCGATGAAGAAAGATTGCATATGCTTAAATTTTTTAAATATATTAATGAACGTGGCGGACATGCAATGGTTTCTGAATTAAGTGCGCCCGCACTTGAATTTGGGTCGATAAAAGAAATGTTTGAAACCTTGTTTAAACATGAAATTTTTGTTTCCCAAAGCATTAATGAGTTGGTGCATATTTCATTAGAAGAAAAGGATTACGCAACCCATAACTTTTTACAGTGGTATGTTGCCGAACAAATTGAAGAAGAAGCACAGGCAAGAACTATTTTGGATAAAATTAATTTAATTGGGAATGATAAAGGAGGAATGTATTTGTTTGACAATGATATTAAACGACTTACGGTGGTGAGCGCTGTTGCGTCCCCAGCTTAATAATTAACAAACAATTAGGATTGTCGGTCACTATTTCTACGAAAAGCTGGTTATTTTTGTGGTTCAGTTGTATGTAAAAAATCATTTTAATTATCCATAATAAATAACTAATTTTGCCAAATGCAAAAAAATAAAATTTATATTTTCATTTTGTTAGTGGCTTTGGGCTTTTCATCTTGTGGTGAATACCAAAAAGCATTGAATAAAGGAACCAGTGAAGAGCAATATGTAATGGCTGTTAAAATGTATGACGGACAAAAGTACACGAAAGCCATTGCCTTGTTTGAGAAAATAACGCCAAGTTATAAGGGAAAACCCCAAATGGAGCGGATTCAATATATGATTTCCCAAGCTCATTATAACACCAAACAATATAGTTTAGCCGCTTATTATTTTGATAAATTTGTAAAAAGCTACCCAAAAAGTTCAAAGGCCGAAGAAGCCGCATACTTGTCCGCCTACAGTTATTATTTAGCTTCGCCCATCTATAGCTTGGACCAAAAAGACACAAAAGAAGCCATAACGGCACTTCAGAATTTTATTTATAAGTATCCTGAATCCGATAAAGTTCCCGATGCAAATAAAAATATAAAGGAATTAACATATAAACTGGAAAAAAAATCTTTTGAGATTGCCAAGCAATACTATCATACCCAAGATTATATAGCTGCAATGGTGGCTTTTGATAATTTGCTTTCAGATTATTTAGGCACTTCATTTAAAGAAGAAGCAATGTACCTGAAATTTAAATCGGCTTACAACTTAGGGACAAACAGTATTAACATTAAAAAAGAAGAAAGGATTAATGAAGCCATAAAAGTTCATCAAAGATTTGAACGAAATTTTCCCAATTCAAAATATTTAGAGGAAACAAAAAAAATGATTTTCGACTTAAATAATGAATTAAACGCCATAACTGTCATTAAAACTCAAAACTAATGGATTATAAAAACACAAAAGCACCGACTACAACAGTAACTTACGACAAAAATAAAATTGAAGAACCAACAGGCAATATTTATGAAGCTATCACAATTATAGCAAAAAGAGCCGATCAAATTAGCATCGATTTAAAAAATGAATTGGTTGAAAAACTAGAGGAGTTTGCGACATATACTGATAGTTTGGATGAGGTTTTTGAAAATAAAGAACAAATTGAGGTGTCTAAATTTTATGAAAGATTGCCTAAACCAACAGCACTTGCCGTACAAGAATGGTTAGACGATAAAATTTATTACAGAAATCCGGAAGAAATTCAAAAATAGATGTCCATTTTAAGCGGTAAAAAAATACTATTGGGCGTTACAGCCGGTATTGCTGCTTATAAAACAGCGCATTTGGTGCGACTTTTTGTGAAATCGGGCGCGCAGGTAAAAGTTGTGATGACACCTGCAGCCAAAGATTTTGTCACGCCGCTCACACTTTCAACATTATCTAAAAACCCTGTTTATTCTTCCTTTTTTGAAAAGGGAGCTTTTGAAAATGAACAGTGGAATAGCCACGTAGATCTAGGCTTATGGGCTGATTATTTGCTCATTGCCCCGGCAACGGCAAATACCTTGTCTAAAATGGCCAATGGCGTGTGCGACAATTTATTGTTGGCCACTTATTTATCGGCAAAATGCAAAGTGTATTTCGCGCCAGCGATGGATTTGGATATGTACCAACATCCGGCCACAAAACAAAGCATAGAAAAATTACAAAGTTTCGGGAATGTCTTCATTCCGTCGGCAAGTGGTGAACTGGCCAGTGGTTTGGTGGGTGAAGGGCGCATGGAAGAGCCCGAAAATATTGTGTCATTTATTGAAAATGAGATTGTTCAAGGATTGCCGCTATATAAAAAAAAGGTTCTAATTACAGCAGGACCAACTTATGAAGCCATTGATCCTGTTCGTTTTATAGGGAATCATTCTTCCGGTAAAATGGGATTTGAATTGGCTAAAAAAGCGGCTAATTTAGGCGCTAACGTTTATTTAATTACGGGAACTTCAAATGAAACGGTTTCAAATTCTTTAATTCAAAGAGTTGATGTGGTGAGCGCCGAAGACATGTACAATGAAGTTCATAAGTATTTTGCTTCTGTTGATATCGCCATTCTTTCGGCAGCTGTGGCAGATTATAAGCCAAAGAATATGGCAGTTACCAAAATTAAAAAATCAGAGGAGAATTTGACTCTTGAATTGGTAAAGACCAAGGATATTCTGTCTTCATTGGGGAAAATTAAAAAACAGCAGTTCTTGGTCGGTTTTGCGCTGGAAACAAATAATGAACTGGAAAATGCGATTGTCAAGTTAAAAAGCAAGAATTTGGATTTAATTGTACTAAATTCACTTCAGGATAAAGGTGCAGGATTTAAAGAGGAAACAAATAAAGTTACCATTATAGATAAATTCGAAAAAATTTCGGAATTTAGTCTAAAATCTAAGGCTGAGGTTGCTGAAGATATATTTAATGTAATTTTGAATCAAATTTTATGCGTAAAATAGTTCAACTTTTTATGGTCTTTTTTGTTTCGGCTCAGCTAAATGCACAAGAGTTAAGGTGCACAATTACAGTTAATGCTGATAAAATTCCGAGTTCAAACAAACAAATATTCAAAACATTGGAGAATTCATTAAATGAATTTGTAAACTTAAAACGTTGGACAAATTTCAAGTATGAACCTCAAGAACGCATTAATTGCAATTTAACACTGACAATTTTAGAGCAAACTGGTGACGATTTTAAAGGCACTATTCAAATACAGTCATCACGTCCTGTTTACAATTCAACTTACTTAACACCGGTTTTTAATTTTAAGGATGACAATTTCTCTTTTAAATATGCAGAATTTGAACCCTTGCAATTAAATGAAAACACTTTCGAATCCAATTTGGTGTCTGTAGTTTCATTTTATGTTTACACTATTTTAGGAATGGATGCCGATACTTTTGCATTAAATGGCGGAAATTCATTTTTTGTCAAGGCACAAAATATTGTGGTTCAGGCCCAGCAAAGTGGCTATGCAGGCTGGAATCAAAATGATGGATCTAAATCAAGATTTGTCATGATTGACAATATTTTATCGCCAACATACAGTTTATTCCATGCTGCGATGTATTCATATCATTTGAAAGGATTGGATGTAATGTATAAAGACAAGAGACAAGCAAAACAAAAAATTGCGGAATCCATCGGATTTATAAAAACCATCTATGATTCGCGTCCGAATGCGTTTTTATTGAGGGTGTTTATGGATGCTAAAGCAGATGAAATTGTCAACATTTTTTCAGACGGCCCAAATTATGACACCTTTAAATTAAAAGAAGACTTACTAAAAATTTCACCTCTTAATTCGTCCAAGTGGAACGACATAAAGTAAATTCTTAACATTAAATTTCAAGAATGCTTATAAATCTTTCCATAAAAAATTATGCATTAATAGATAGTTTATCTGTTAATTTTAGAGATTATTTATCTACGATTACCGGAGAAACTGGCGCGGGTAAATCCATCTTATTGGGTGCGCTTGGACTGGTTTTAGGGAAAAGAGCTGATACTTCAACTTTGAAAGATGCTACTAAAAAATGTATTATTGAAGCTAAATTTCTTATTTCCAATTATCAATTGGAAGGTTTTTTTGAAGAAAATGACATTGATTTTGAAAACGAAACCATTATCAGAAGAGAAATTTCACCAACAGGTAAATCAAGGGCTTTTGTTAATGATACCCCCACAACGTTGCAGGTTTTACAGGATTTAAGCGAAAAATTGATCGATGTGCATTCCCAACATCAAACCCTGAAGTTGTCGGATGAAAATTTTCAGTTTCAGATTATTGATGCGCTGGCGGGCAATGCCCCAAAAATTGAATCGTACAAGCGGGGATTGAAATTATTTACGCAGTTGACCAAAGAGCTGAATGAACTCAACAAAAATCAGGAAGCCGCCACGCAAAACTACGAATACAACTTGCATTTATTTGAAGAGTTGAAAAAATCAAATTTGCAGTCTGATGAGCAGGAAATTATTGAACAATCGCTGGATAAATTAAACAATATTGAAGAAATAAAACTCAATTTATCTGAAGCGCAGACA
>DAIQBF010000247.1:0-4709 GCA_036781305.1 Lutibacter sp. | reverse complement strand
TTAATGGCGAACAGCATCTGTACCAACAAAAAAATAAAATTTAAACAGATGAAAATAAAATAAAACTAAAAAAATAATCCAACGTTTTTAATTATGCTACAAGATACAACTGAAATTTTACAGGAAACCGTTTCTGAAGAAAAATCGCTTTCTGTTTACAACCTTATTATGGATGGAGGTTTGGGTGGCCAAATAATCATCGCCATACTTTTAGTGTTATTAACCATCTCTTTTTATATTTATTTTGAAAGATATTTCGCCATAAAAGCAGCTTCGAAAACCGACAGTAATTTTATGAACCAAATAAGGGATTATGTATCGCATGGAAAATTGGATTCGGCAAAAGTTTTATGTGCACAGGCTAATTCACCGGCAGCAAGGTTGATTGAGAAAGGAGTTTCTAGAATTGGAAAACCGTTGGACGATATCAATACCGCTATCGAAAATGCGGGGCGTTTGGAAATTTATAAACTCGAAAAAAATGTGAGCGTGTTGGCTACCATTGCAGGAGCCGCACCTATGCTTGGATTTCTGGGAACTGTGATTGGGATGATTATAGCCATTCACGAAATAGCCAATGCAGGCGGACAAATAGACATTAAAATGCTCTCTGACGGATTATATACAGCTATGACAACCACTGTTGCGGGTTTAATTGTCGGGATTATTGCCTATATCCAATACAATCATCTGGTGGTGAGAACCAATAAAGTGGTGTATGAAATGGAAGCGCATTCAGTAGAATTTTTGGATTTGTTAAACGAACCGATTTAAGACAATTAATAATTAATAGTTAAAAATTAAAAATTTAAAAAAAAGAGAAGAGAGAAAATGTAAAACTTTCAACTTTTACTTTTAATATCTAATATTTAATATTTAAATTTTTTTCAATAAGATCTTACCTATGGATATAAGAGGCAGAAATAAAATAAGTTCGGAATTTAGTATGTCGTCCATGACCGACATTGTTTTTTTGTTGCTTATATTTTTTATGATCACTTCAACGTTGGTATCCACAAATGCATTGGATATTTTGCTGCCAAAAGCAAGCGGGAAAACCGAAAACAGAAAAGCCGTTTCTGTTAGTATTACTAAAGGGCTGGATTTTTATATTGACAACAAAAAGATAGATGAGGCAATATTGGAACAAGATTTGCTGGCATTATTGGCGGGAAAAGAAGAACCAACCATAGTTTTAAGGGCAGAAGAAGGTGTGCCCATTGAAAAAGCTGTAAAAGTGATGGATATTGCGAACAGAAATCGCTATAAAGTAATATTGGCCGTTCGCCCAAAATAAAAAGATGTCAAATTTTTTAGATACAGACCATAAACGAAAGTCAGCAGCACTAACAAGTTTGGTGATGAGCTTGATAGTGGTGTCATTGTTTTTCTTCGGAATGACCTACTTAGATCCTCCTGAAGAATTTGGGATTGCCTTAAATTTTGGAACTTCTGAAGTGGGACAAGGCAATATTCAGCCAACAGAACCTTTAAGGGCAGCTCCCCAAGAAGCCGTAAAAGAACAGCAAGAAACCGTAAAGGAGCAGATAAGACAAACTGCGCCTAAAATTGCGGAAGAAGTGATTACGAAAAATACGAAAGATGCGATCGTCATTAAAAAACAACTGGAAGCAAAAAAGAAAGCAGATGAGATTGCCAGAAAGGAAAGAGTCCAGCGGGAAGCCATTGCAAAACAGCAAGCGGAAGAACTTGAAAAAAGGAAAAAATTAGACGCTTTAATAGGAGGGGTGAGCAATTCTAACGGAACAGCAACTGGCGGACAAGGAGATGACAATTCCGCAGGAGACAAAGGTAAAATAACAGGAGATCCCAATGCAAGTGGCTACTATGGAAATGGCGCAGGTGGCGGTGGGGGAGATTACCAGTTGGGAAACAGAAAACCGATTAGCAGACCAAAACCAAATTATATTTGTGATGAAGAGGGTTTGGTGGTGGTCAGTATTGAAGTAAACGTTTCCGGGAAGGTAATTAACGCAACTCCAGGAATAAAAGGATCAACCAATACCGCTGCATGTTTGCTGTCACAAGCAAAAGAAGCCGCTTTAAAAACAACCTGGCAGCCCGATTCAAATGCGCCTTCTAAGCAAATTGGCGTTATAAAATATAGATTTTCTTTATCTCAATAATTTTTAATGGATTATAAAAACACCCTAAATTGGATGTTTTCGCAATTGCCAATGTACCAAAGGCAAGGGAAAACAGCCTTTAGAAAAGATTTAACCAACAGCATTTCGCTTTCCAAACATCTTAATTTTCCTGAATCAACTTTTAAGACCATTCACGTGGCCGGAACCAACGGAAAAGGGTCCACAAGCCATATGCTGGCTTCTGTTTTACAGGAAGCGGGTTATAGAGTTGGCTTATACACTTCGCCACATTTAAAGGATTTTAGGGAGCGTATAAAGATCAACGGCAAACTCATCAAAAAAATTGAGGTCGTAAACTTCATAAAAAGCAACAAATCTTTTTTTGAATCAAATAATCTTTCATTTTTTGAAATGACCGTTGGTTTGGCATTTGATTGTTTTTCAAAGCACGAGGTGAATGTTGCAGTGATTGAAGTTGGGTTAGGAGGAAGGCTGGATTCAACAAACATTATTACGCCGGAAGTTTCGATAATTACAAATATCGGTTACGACCATACACAGTTTCTAGGGGAAACTTTGCCGGAAATTGCTTTTGAAAAAGCAGGAATCATCAAACATAATGTTCCTGTGGTTATTGGAGAATATCAAAAAGAAGTGTTTCAAGTTTTTGAGAAAATTGCAAAAGAAAAATCTGCACCGCTGTTTTTGGCTTCAAACAATGAGAATATTAAGTATATATCAGATTTAAAAGGAGCCTATCAAATCCACAATATTAAAACTGTCCTTCAAACCATAGAAGTTTTAAAAACGAAGGGTTTTGTTATTTCAGAAAAAAATGTTAAAAACGGACTGCTAAAAGTGGTAAAAAACACCGGACTTTTAGGTAGATGGCAAGTATTAAATGACCGTCCGAAAGTTATTTGCGACACCGCCCACAATGCAGAAGGATTGCGTTATGTGCTCAAACAACTTCAGGAAGAAAAATTTGATCAGCTTCACATAGTTTTAGGGGTGGTAAATGATAAAGATCTAACTTCAATACTGCCTTTATTTCCAAAAAATGCAATTTATTATTTCTGCAAACCAAATATTCCGCGAGGATTAAATGAGGTGGAATTTCAACAACATTGCGCCAAATTTCAATTGATGGGCGAGGCTTACAGTTCAGTTGACATCGCTTATAAAACGGCACTCGATACAGCGGGTAAAAACGATTTTATTTTTATTGGCGGGAGCACATTTGTTGCCGCTGAGGTGGTATAAAATAATTTGTAAAAATTTATTTGATTGTATAATTAACTTTCAATTATTTTATCATTTGATTGTTTTGTGACCGAAAATTATTATATTTATATAATTATTAAAAAGAAGTTACTTACAGTAACAGACATTTATAGCAATTACAAACCTCCAAATTGCTACAACAAACCTCATAATTTTTTATTTATATTGTTATTCTTTTAACAATTATTTTTGTAACTATTTATTCCGGTCATCTGACTGTAAATGGTTACTTTATTTAAACTATCAACTAAATTTTATTTATTATGAGAACAATTAAAAACTTAATGTTTGGGATGCTTGCATTCACAATTTTGTTTATTTCGAAATCTTTCGGACAAGAAGCCCCGAAAGAAGAATTTGAACCAGTCTTTATAACTGTTACTACAGGGCATTGGAATTCCGACCCAAATACAGACTTTTCTGATTGGTTAAAAACTGAAAAAGAATACTTTGATAAGGTAACCAAGAAAAACGATTTAATTATTGGCTCCGGTTATTATACTCATTATTTTACTCCGGACAATTCTGAAGTGGTGTTTGTTTCAGTCTATAAAAACTGGGAAGATATTGAAAAGGCAAATGATATCACAACTAAATTAATTGAAGAAGGTTGGCCTAATGAAGAGGAGCGAACCGCTTTTTTAAAAAAGCAAAATGGTTATTACAGCCCAATGCACAGTGATGAAATTTATATGTCAATGGATTTTACAAAGCCGATTAAAACTGATTCTAAAAAACCATTGTTATTTTATGTAAAAAAGAATTCATTAGGACAGGGAGGATCTGGTTTTAAGGAATACTTTGAAAATGTTACAATGAAGAATCCTTTTGTGAAAGGATATTATACACACAGACATCAATGGGGATCAAACAGCCGAGATGCCCTTGAAGTATTTGTATTTGATAAATTGGGGGATATTGAAAGTTCCTTTGATGAAACTGACAAATTGGTTAAGGCACATTGGCCTGATGAAGCTAAAAGAAAAGAGTTTTTTAAAGATTACAATAAAATGTTTGACGGGCATGGAGATTATATTTACCATAATGTTCCTGAGCTTGTAAAATAAAAAATGATTAAATTATTGGTGCTGAACCATTTGGTTCAGCGCTTTTTTTATGATTTTTTTTAAGAAACCCTCGAGATTTTATTATCGTAAAAAAATTAAGATATATTAGCATGTTTTTTCAAAAAAGCTTTGTGTATTAGAAATCAAGTCCTATATTTGCATCCGCTTAGGGCAATTAGCTCAGCTGGTTCAGAGCACCTCGTTTACACCGAGGGGGTCGGGGGTTCGAACCCCTCATTGCCCACCAAAG
>DAIQBF010000246.1:0-4747 GCA_036781305.1 Lutibacter sp. | reverse complement strand
AAATCTGAATCCTCTCCTTCAGTTGATTCATAAATCGTATTATATACCGTATAATCATCATGCTCCACTCCAAAAATAAATCCATCATCGATTCGTTGAACAATTTTTTTAGATTCGGGATCAAATGCTACATGGTTACCGCTGCCATTAATACTATTTAGCGAAAAACGAATTATCAATTCTTTATAGGAAGCATTAGCGCTTTTTATAATTCTTTCGTTATATCTATCCAATAAATGTTGTGTGATTATAAAAGGTCTATTTTCCAAATCAATCCACATATATTGAACATATGGGGCGTCAATTGGAGATATGTTATATATTAGTATAAAACCGATTTTTTCAGATTTCAAAATATATAAACTAATACCTTTGTAAGATTTATCAGCACTCGCATATATTTTATCTTTATATTTTTTATTTCCCAATAATCTAGATTTCTTTTTTTCATTAAACCTTTTTGTTAATTCCTTGACTAACTTATTGAGAATGTTTTTTTCGAAAATTTCATCTTTTATTTTAAGCATCAAATTACAGCAATCGATGCGGTTCATTGATTTAGTAATTACATATCTATTCATAGCAAATTCAAATAGTTCGAAAAACAAAAATACCTAAAAAGGAAATTTTGAGTTGTGGCGTTAAGTTATTGAGCTCAGGATCTTAACTCTTTATTATGCATAAAGGTTTGTTATAAGATTGGCGCGACTAAGTTGCGCCTCCAAATTTATTTTGATGTCGTAGCACAAGGTAAAAATGTCAATACTATTAAATGTAACAAATTAACCTCAATAATTTTATGATTGATTTAGTTTTTGGCGTTTTTTATTTTTCCTGACATAACGATTTTTATTTTGTTAATCTCTTATTGTTATTTCCAAATTACTGCTTAATTCCACTCTGTTAATTCTTTTATGGAAGTTTTTTATATTCCCAATAGTCTTCGTATTGTTCAGGTAATTTTGTAAATAGAATTTGCCGGTAAATTGATGCTTTTCCAAATAGCTAATCATTGCTTGGATATCTTGATGAGACAGTAAATCGGAATGGACAGTTGTTCTAACCTCAAACGGAATGGATGACTGCTGCAATATCAAAAATGTTTTTTCAAACTCGGCAAAAAAATCGGATTGTGTAATCGATTTAAATTTATCGGGCATCGCTTTAAAGTCAAGCGAAACATAATCAACCAACTGTTCATTTATCAAAGAATGGACACAATCCGGATTCGAGCCATTGGTGTCTAATTTTACCAAAAACCCCAATTGATTTATTTCTCGGGCAATTTCGGGAAGCTCTTTGTATAAAGTACATTCTCCACCACTTAAAACCACACCGTCTAAAAGTCCCTTCCTTGTCTTGATAAAATTTAAAGCTTCTTTAATTGTTTTTCTCCCTTTACCTAATACAATATCTGGGTTGTAACAATACAAACAACGCATATTACAACCTGCAAACCAAAGAATGCAGGCTGTTTTGTCGGGAAAATCCAACAAGGTAAAAGGCGAAATGTCGTAGACGATTTTTTTATTTAGCACTTTCAACAAATTGCCTTCGTTGTTGATGCTCTGCTTTTTTACCAATATTAAAGCTTTCAACCGGACGGTGATACCCCATTACGCGGGTATAGACAAGACATTTTGTTCTTAATTCCTGGTGTTGTTCAAGTACGTTTTGGGTTTGTGTTTTAGTTTCCATATTCATCGTTTTTAAAGGTTAATTTTTCTAATAAAATATCATCGCAATTGGGGCAATATTCGTGTTCGCCTGAAATATATCCGTGTGTTGGACAAATACTGAAAACCGGGGTTATCGTAATATAAGGCAAGCGGAAGTTGCTCACTACTTTTTTTACCATATTGCGGCAGGCTTCGGCAGAACTTATTTTTTCTCTCATGTATAAATGTAGGACGGTTCCTCCGGTGTACATACATTGGAGTTCATCCTGAAGAAGCAGTGCCTCAAATGGATCGTCTGTATGGTCAACAGGAATTTGGGAGCTGTTGGTATAATAGATATTGTCTCCTTCTCCTGCTTGGATAATATCATCGTATCTTTTCTTGTCTTCTTTAGCAAAACGATAGGTTGTGCCTTCTGCCGGAGTTGCTTCCAGATTGTACAGATTTCCTGTTTCTTCCTGAAAGGCTTTCATTTTGTCGCGAATGTGATTGAGTATTTCAGAGACAAATTGAATTCCTTTATCTGTGGTTAAATTCTCTTGCTTACTGTTAAAGTTCAGAAGCATTTCATTCATGCCATTTACACCGATGGTTGAAAAATGATTTCTAAAATGCGTCAGATATCGTTTTGTGTATGGAAACAACCCTCTATCGTACATTTCCTGAATAAATTTGCGTTTCTTTTCAAGGGTTGATTTGGCAATGTCCAGCAAATAGTCTAATTGCTTATATAAACCTTCTTTATCATTTTTAAAGATATAGCCCAATCGTGCCATATTGATGGTAACCACTCCAATGCTTCCGGTCATTTCAGCGCTGCCAAACAAACCGTTACCACGTTTTAAAAGCTCGCGTAAGTCTAATTGCAATCGGCAGCACATACTACGGACAGCATTGGGTTTGTAAGCATTTGGATTTTCAACTTTATTGCCTTCTTCGTCAAAAACGTATTGACTCCCAATAAAATTTTGAAAGTAAGATGAGCCAATTTTAGCGGTATTTTCAAAAAGCAAATCAGTATTTTCACCATACCAGTCGAAATCTTCTGTTATGTTGACCGTTGGAATAGGAAAGGTAAACGGCTGCCCGTTTGAATCGCCTTCGGTCATTACGGTATAGTAAGCTTTATTGATTAAATTCATTTCCTCTTGGAAGTTCGCGTAGGTAAGTTGCTCCAAAGAATCTACTCCACGTTCCTTGGCCTTATTTTCAAGTTCGGCATCAGACCGTCCTTTAAACAAGTGCTCATTATTTTTAGTAGGAATTTGATCTTTTAAATCTGTAGGCACAACCCAGTCCAATGTGATGTTTGTAAATGGCGATTGTCCCCATCGTGCCGGCACATTTAAATTGTAAACAAAACTTCTTATGGCTTTCAAAACATCATTGAAAGAAAGGTTGTCTTTAAATACATAAGGAGCCAAGTAGGTGTCGAATGAGCTGAATGCCTGTGCGCCTGCCCATTCACTTTGCAAGATGCCTAAAAAATTAGCCATTTGGCCAAGTGCCTCCCTAAAGTGTGAAGGAGGTTTGCTTTCAACTCTTCCTCTAACACCGTTAAAACCTTCGTTTAATAACACTCTCAAACTCCAACCGGCACAGTAGCCAGTCAAACAATCCAGGTCGTGAATATGAATGTCTCCGTTGCGGTGAGCTGAACCTTCTTCTTTGCTATATACTTTGTCGAGCCAGTAGTTGGCTATAACTTTTCCGGCTACATTATTTACCAAACCTGCATTTGAATAGGACGTATTGGCATTTGCATTTATCCTCCAATCACTTTTTTCGATGTATTCTTCGATGGTTTGCGTAGAATTTACAAAGGTAGTGTCGTCATTTAATCCATCCACATGCTCTCGTTGTAATTTACGTGTATGCCTAAAGAGCATAAATGAACGCATTACATCAAAATAACCTTTGTCAAACAGTGTTTTTTCAATATGGTCTTGGATTTCTTCTACCGCCCAGGTGGTTTTTTCTTCGAGACAATTAAGCACGTGCGTAAAAACGGTTTCATCATATGAAATGTTAGCACTTGCAAAGCCTTTTGTTATGGCGTCTTCGATTTTAAATGGCTTGAATGGTTCGTATTGACCATTTCTTTTAATAACATAGTTTTCCATACAGAATTATTTTTTGTTTAAACAATTACTGCGAGAAATTAAATGAAAAGAAAATAGATATGAAAAAAATGGTATCAACTTTCTTTTGCATTGCTTTTTTCGCGAAAGCTTATGCAAAAATTATCAGACAAGTATCCTGGCTTCCCTCACTTTTAATACCTTCCCATCCGTTATATTTGGACAGTGGCAGTAGCATAAAAGTTTTAAGGGTTCACAGTTGCGCGACAGCTCGTGATTCTCACACGATTCCTTTTGATCAGTTTAATAACTGAACCTGATAATAATTGTAAAGAACCTGAAACAAAAGTATAACACTACATATTGCGAAAAATTGAAATTGAAATTAGTAATTCACAAGGTTATGAACATTATTATGTCGTTGTTTGTCTACGCGGTTATCTAAGAGCATAAATCTGCTTAAAAACATACTATGGAGCAAGGCAAAATTTTTGGTTTCGGTTTTTGTTTGGCAAGAAAGATTTAGATCCTTTACAGGTAATGTGAAGCAAGTTTTTGAAATGTAGGAACTATAAAATATTCTATGTTTTTTAGTTCCTTTATTGCGCCAAGATAACCCTTCCCATGTAAATGTATTCTAAATTGCTTTTCATTTGACTTATTCGTTTTGGTTTTTCTGCCAATCTTTCCTGCTTGGTGTGAACACCAAATAAAACCAACATTAAACATTAAATAGATTAAAGGGGATTAGCTTGCTCCGGAATATTCAAAATTAAACGGACACGAGCGGGACGCTCGCACCAGCTGCGGCTATTTAAACAAACTGGCAATTTGGAACCTAATTTACTACTTGAAGAAATGGTACTTCATACAGAATAATTTTGCGACTTTACTTTTGGTAAAACTGTTTCAATAAATTTTTTACATTTGCAAACTTAGATTTAATAGAAAAATGAAAGTGAAAATGAAAAAATTTATTCCACACAA
>DAIQBF010000245.1:0-4788 GCA_036781305.1 Lutibacter sp. | reverse complement strand
ATGTTTCTTTTACCAGACTTACTAAGGGGGAAGCCTCAATTAAGTAATCAATTTGGTTGTTGGTCGGACTGTAAAGTCCGCCATCTTTTCTAAAAACGGTCAATCGAACCCGGGCATTTTCCAAATTATTTTGTTCCGCAGTTTTCAGCAATTCGCTTTCAAGAAATTCCATGGTAAAATTTAGGGGAATCTCCATTCGCAACATTCTCATGGAAGCCATCAGCCTAAAATAATGGTCTTCCAAAAAATTTATTTTTAAGTTCTCAATTTTGAGCGTTTCAAAGAGTGCATCTCCATAATTAAAAGCCCTGTTATTTGAGTATAAAACAGCTTTTGAATTATTCAGCAAGCTGCCATTAAAATTTATCATATCTTAAAATATTTGGAAACAAAACTACATAAAAAAACCTTGAAGCTATTCAAGGTTTTTTAAACTCATTTATTTTTTATGCACCAATAGTGCGTTTAAGCTCGTCAATTTGGTTTTTCCAAAACATTTTAACGTCTTCAAGCTCATCTTCTTCTGCAAAATCGGTAACAATTAGGGAAACATCTTTCGTAATCTCATCCACTTCAATCCTAAACTCGAAGAACGTTTTATCTTCACCATCATTTAGCCACTTAAACTTAATTTTTTCGTCTGGACGCTCCTGAAGCACCTTGGCTTGTTCTTCAGATCCGTTCCAAATAAAAGTATAAACTTCTCCTCTTGAATTCACATTATCTGCAAACCATTCTGAAAGTCCCGAAGGTGAACCAAAATACTGATAGAGCATCCGTGGTGAAGCCATTATAGGAAATTCCATTTCAAATTTTAATTTTGTAATCATAGTCTATTTTTAAAAAGCACAATATATATAAATATTCGTTTTAAAAAAAATTATATTTTAAAAATTAAACGAATTATTTTGCGCTGCGGAAGTTTTATTTTTTATATTTGCACCCTTAATAAATGGCGTGGTAGCTCAGTTGGTTAGAGCGTCGGATTCATAACCCGGAGGTCTCCAGTTCAATTCTGGATCACGCTACTTACAAATCAAGGACTTAGGTATTTAACTTAAGTCCTTTTTTTTTTGCATGGGGAATTGCGTGAGGAAAATTATCTAAATAACCTTATTTTCATCGCCCAAATATCTATTATTTCACTTCCACAAGTCCCTTTAACCGCCACTTTTTAATAACAATCTTTACAGTCTAAAGATTACGTTTTCAATTTTATAAATCTAAAAATAAGGGTTGGCAATATAATTAATAACAAAGGCAATGCTATAATAAATCCTCCAATAACTGCAATGGCGAGCGGTTGGTGCATTTGAGCCCCTGATCCAATCCCTAAAGCCAATGGCGTTAATGCCACAACGGCAGCAATAATGGTCATTAAATTTGGTCTCAACCGTTCTGATATGGTGCCTATTATTGCTTTTTTTGCTGTATTATTTTCAGCTTTATAAAAATATTTTTGAATTGTAAAAATAGCATTTTCGCCTAAAATTCCAATAATCATAATGATGCCAGTATAACTTCCTACATTAAGTGGTGTGTGGGTAAGATATAAGGCCAAAACACTTCCAGATATTCCTAAAACACCTACAAACAGCACAATAAAAGAAATTAATAAATTTCTAAACATAAATAAAACTATTGTAAAAACCAATAACCCACCCAGTATTAAAATCATCAGTAATTCTTTAAATGATTGTTGTTGTTCTGCGTAAGAACCTCCATATTCTATTTGATAAGAAGAAGGAAGATTTATTTTAGACAATTCTTTTCTAATATCAGCCATTACGCTTCCTAAATCTCTATTATTTAAGCGGGCAGTGACAACGCCCATCGTTTGTAAATTTTCTCTTTCAATTTCTGCAACACCTGGCATCATTGAAAAATCTGCAAAATTCGACAAGGATAAATATTCGCCTGTGTTTGTGCTTATCTTTGCTTGTTTTAATTTTTCGATGGGCGTTTTATAATTTTCAGGATGTAAAACACGAATATTTGTTAATTGCTCTTTCTCTAAAATTGACCCTGCAACTATTCCTTCTATATAGGTTTGCACCTGATTTTGAAGATCGACATCTGTTAATCCGAATTGTTTTAACATAGCCTCTTTTGGGTGAATCCTAAACATGGGGCCAGCAATAATAATCCCGTCAAACACATCTGCTGTACCTTGTACTTGCGCCACTTTTTGTGCTATTAATTGCGATAATTCTTTTAATTTTTCGTGATCAGTTCCAAATATTTTAATTTCGATGGGTTGCACACTGCTCATTAAATCGCCCAGCATATCGGTTATTACCTGACCAAAATCAGCCGTTAATGCGGGGATTGAGGCTTCTACCCTTTTTCTGATAAGATCGGTTACCTGTTCCGTTGTTTTATTTCTCTTTTTATGCAATTCTATTAAATAGTCACCTCTGTTTGGTTCGGTAATAAAAAATCCCATTTGCGTGCCGGTTCTTCTGGAATAGGCTTTTACTTCAGGAATTTTATCCAAAATATTATCAACCTCAGTTAACATTCTATCGGTTTCTTGGAGTGATGTTCCATTTGGGCTGTTATAGTCTAAGATGATGGATCCCTCGTCCATTTGCGGCAAGAAACCAGTTTCTAATTTTGGTAAAATAAAGGCAATGCTAAGGATAGACAGACCGATAAACACGTAACTTAATACTGGTTTTTCAATAAAAAACCGCACCCATTTTTGTTCAGGAACCAGGTGTTCTTTTATTGCTTTATTAGTGTTCAAATTCCTTGATAAAAGCAAATAAATGACAGGAAGGCCTATCCAAGTAACAAAAAATGACACGGTAAGCGTTATGATCATCGTTTCCGTTAAAATTTTAAAATAGGCGCCTGCAACTCCTGTCATTAATACAAAAGGCAAGAAAATAACAATGGTGCTCAAAGAGGAACTTACCATTGCCGGGAATAAAAATTTAATGGCTTTGCCTACTAAATCCCTTGGAGATTCTTTTGGAAATTCTTCGTGGGTTCTATGAATTTGTTCTACAATAATTACCGCATCATCTATTATTAAACCAACAGCAGCGGCTATGGCGCCAATGGTCATAATATTTAGATCGTACCCTAATGCTTTCATCACCAAAAATGTAAGCCCCAGCGTAATAGGAATGGTTACCAATAATACACTGCTTGCCTTTACAGAGCGTAAAAAAATCATCACCACGATAATCGCCAAAACAAGACCAATCCACAATACATCAATAATACTTTTTAAACTATCCCCAACAAAAGAAGCCTGGTTGTAATATTGCTTGAGTTCGACACCTTTTGGTAAAATTTTATTGAGTTCTGTTACTTTTTGAGTTACCTGATCGGCAACTTCAATTAAATTGCTGTTCGGCTGTTTTAAAACTGCGATAAGCGGTACATCTTTTCCGTCTGCTTTAATTTTAATAAATTCCGTTTTTTCAGCAATTTTAACTGTGGCAACATCAGCAATTATGATTTTTCGTTTGGCATCATCAAAAATTACCAGGTTTTCTAATTCTGAGGTGTTATTAATCGTTGCGTCCGTAACTGTCAGATACAATCTTTTATAATCTACCGCATAACCATTCGATTGAATAAATCCGGTTTGCCCAATGGCATTGATAATTTCTTGCGGATTTAGTTTTAATAAACTTAATTTATTTTGGTCCAATAGAATTTGATACTCTTTTGTTTTTCCTCCAATAACTTCAATAGCCGCAACACCTTCAATTCTAGATAAATATGGTTTCACAATATATTCGCCAATCATTTTTAATTCAATTTGATTTTTTTCATCAGATTGAAGAGAATATCCCATAATTGGCAAAATAGCCGGATTCATTTTTTCAACAGTTATTTGGGTATCGGGCGGTAACTCATTTTTAATTTGTGCAATTCTCGATTCTAGTCGTTGTTTGTCTACATCAATATCAGAACCCCAATCCATAAAAGCTGATATTTCGCAACTTCCCATACTGGTAACACTGCGAATCAATCGTAAATTTTCAACTCTCTTAATAGCGTTTTCCAATGGTTTTGTAACCGTAACCATCATTTTATCTACGGGCTGCTGTCCGTTATCGGCAATAATTTTGATTTTTGGAAAAGTTACATTTGGAAAAAGTGACGTGCTTAAATTCTTATAAGAATAAGCACCCCCAAATAAAATAAGCACTAAAATTACGGCTATCGGACTTTTATATTTTACAAATAATTTATCCATTATTGTTTAATTTTCACTCTGGTGCTGTCTAACAAACCATAACCGCCATTTTTGACAATCACATCTGATAATTTTAAGATTGGACTTACAATTTCAACAAAATCATCATTTTCAATTCCTTTAATTATTGGAATTTTTATGGCTAGAGTATCTTGTGTAACTTTTAAAATCCAAAATTTATCTTGAGTTTCATTGGTTAAAACCACCACTTTAGGTAAAATTGTAATGTTTCCTTTTTCCAGGGCAGGAAATTTTATGAGGACATTTAAATTTTCGGGTAAAACACTGTAATTGGTCAGTTTAAAAAATACTTGTTGGGTTTGTGAAACCTGATCAACAACTGGCATTGTTTTATAAAAAGTTGCTGTTTTAACCTCTTTATTAGGCAACTCGATTTCAATATTTTTTATAGTGTTTAGCAGTTTGTTATATTGAAAAGGCACATTTGCCTGAATCGCCAAATCCTGATCTTTTACGATAGTCGCCATTGGGTTTCCTTCAGAAATAAAAACACCGGCATCCGAAATGGCTAACGTATTTATAAATCCAGCAGCACTGGCGTACACATT
>DAIQBF010000244.1:0-4806 GCA_036781305.1 Lutibacter sp. | reverse complement strand
ATCAAAAGGCAAAACCCTTGTTTTTAGTTTTGTTGGATTTCAAACAAAAGAGATTCAAATAACTTCAAATATTTTAAACGTTACTTTAGAAGATAAGGGAGAACAGTTGAAGGAAGTTCAAATTGTGGGCTCAAGGAGCACCAAAAGAACTGCCATGGACACGCCTGTTCCAGTTGATGTTATTGATGTAAGTGAACTTGCCACCAAAAACGGAAATGTGGATATTACCCAAATTCTGCAATATGCAGCGCCTTCATTTAATGCCACAAAACAATCTGGCTCCGATGGTGCCGACCATATTGTGCCCGCATCATTAAGAGGTTTAGGGCCCGACCAAACTTTGGTTTTAATCAACGGAAAAAGAAGACACCAATCCTCGCTTGTCAATGTTTTCGGAACTAGAGGAAGAGGAAATTCGGGAACGGATTTAAATGCAATTCCGGTTGCTGCCATAAAAAGAATTGAAGTTTTAAGAGACGGAGCTTCCGCACAATATGGTTCTGATGCCATTGCCGGTGTTATAAATATTGTTTTAAAAGACAATACCGACGGCGTTACCGGAGGAATAACTTACGGTGCGTACAGTACCGCAATTGGAAAAGGCTGGGAAGAAAAGACTGGTGAAACTTTGCACAATGTGGAAGGAAAAAACAGGCTGGACGGAAAAGACAAACGTTTTGACGGTGAAACCACAAAATTAGATTTAAATTATGGCGTAAAAGTTGGCGAAACGGGATATATGAACTTTACCACTGAATTACTTTCAAAAGAAAAAACTTTACGTCCTGGTTTTGATTGGAGAAAAGGCTATGGAAGCGCCGCAGTTGACGCATTTAATTTTATGATCAACACGATGATTCCCGTTTCTGAAAATACTGAAATCTATGCTTTTGGAGGAAGAAATTACAGAGACACCAATGCGAATGCATTTTCAAGAAGTGAATATATTGATGGGAATCCTGATGATTCAGACAACCGTTCCGTGCCAAGCATACATCCTAACGGATTTACGCCACAAATTACTTCGAATATTATAGATGCCTCTATTTCTGCGGGGGTAAGACATAAGATGGAAAATGGATGGAATGTTGATTTTAACAACACTTTTGGAAAAAACAGTTTCCATTATTATATCAAAAATTCAAATAACGCTTCCATGAAAGATGCCTCGCCTACCGATTTTGATGCCGGCGGACATAGTCTTTCACAAAATACCACGGGGGTAGATTTCAATAAATATTTTGAAGAAGCCGCAAGCGGAATCAATCTTGCTTTTGGGATGGAGTACAGAACAGAAAATTTTATTATTTTTTCAGGTGAAGAGGCATCTTATGCATTGTATGATGAAGACGGATTGCCAGTGACTAATCCAGCCACACAAACCGTAGCTTTTGATTCAAACGGAGTTGATCTTCCGGGCGGTTCACAAGGATTTCCTGGTTACAGCCCAGACAATGAAGTTGACAGAAGCAGAAGCAACTTAGGGCTTTATGTGGATTCTGAGTTTAATTTAAGCGATAATTTTTTGGTTGCAGTGGCTTTGCGTTACGAAGATTACAGTGATTTTGGAAGTACCTTTAACTACAAACTGGCCAGCAGGTTTAAAGTGAATGAAAACTTATCGTTACGCGGTTCCTTATCCACAGGTTTTAGGGCGCCATCATTAGCGCAGCTTTACTATAACTTAATATTCACAAATATTGTGAACGGACAATCATTAACCTCCTTGCTTTCCGCCAATAACAGTACCGTTACAAAAGGCTTTGGAATCAATCAATTAACAGAGGAAAAAGCATTTAACGGCAGTGTTGGTTTTACCTATAAAAAGGGCGGATTTACGGCAAGCGTTGATGCGTATTCCATAAAAGTGGATGACAGGATTGTGTTAACTGATAATTTTGACGCTACCGGACTTGGAATTCCAGGTGTTGAAGCCGCCCAGTTTTTCGCCAATGGCGTTGATACCAGAACCCAAGGACTTGATATGGTTTTTACTTACAATGGATCAATTGACAGTGATAACTCTTTTATTGTGGGATTGACCGGGAATATTAACGATCTCAAAATTGACAAAATCCACAATGGAAACTTAAATGAATACACTTTCTTTAGTCCGTTTTCACGCGCATATTTAAAAGCTGCAGCTCCAGATTATAAATTCGGATTAAACATGGGCTATACGCATAAGAAATTCAATGCAAATGTCAATTTAACACAATTTAGCGAAGTTATAATAAATGATTTTGGATGGGTTGAATATGCCCCTGCAAATGAAGCAGAGGCATTGCATTTTGATGTTAATGGTGATGGTTCAGAATATATAAATTTATTTGAAACCAATAGGGATATCTACAAACCTAAAATGGTTGTTGATTTAAACCTATCCTATGAAGTTTCTAAATCGCTTACGTTAACTGTTGGCGGAAATAATATTTTTAACCAATATGCAACGCCTCAATTTGATGGTTGGACTGATCAAGGCGGATTGATGGATTCTGTTCAAATGGGTTCTGATGGTGCTTATTTCTTCGGAAGAATTGGTTTTAAATTATAAGATTTAAATTAAGGCTGAATTTAAAAGAAGGTGTGTTTTTAAAAACACACCTTCTTTTTTTATCACATATCTATTTAAAAATAACCTAAGGATGTAGCTCTAAATACTTCTTTACAAATGCGTTAATTCCATCTTCCAAATTGGTTTCCGGTTTAAAATTAATATGGTTGAATAAACTTTCAACATTGGCGTAAGTGCTTTGCACATCACCCGGTTGCATTGGTTTAAACACCATTTTTCCTTTTTTGCCCAACGCTTTTTCAATAGCTGTTATAAAATCCATTAAAGCAACCGGACTGTTATTTCCAATGTTAAATAATTGATATGGTTTTGTGCTTTTTGAAGAAGTTGGTTTTTTCGGATTAAACGCTGGATTATTTGCTTTTGGTGCCAACGGCAATAATCGTTTGATGCTTTCAACAATATCGCCGACATAAGTAAAATCACGACTCATATTTCCGTTGTTGAACACTTCAAATTCCTTGTCTTCCACAATGGCTTTTGTAAAAATATGCAGTGCCATATCTGGTCTGCCCCAAGGGCCATACACAGTAAAAAAGCGCAAACCTGTTGAAGGAATGTTGTATAAGTTGGCATAAGAATGCGCCATCATTTCATTGGCTTTTTTGCTTACGGCATACATCGCCAAAGGATGATCGGTACAATTGTCCTCCTGAAAAGGAATGTCTTCACTTAACCCATAAACAGAACTTGACGAAGCAAACAACAAATGTTGCACCGGAAAAGCCCTGCAACTTTCCAAAATATTTAAAAATCCGGTAATATTGCTGTCCACATAAGCGTGCGGATTCTCCAATGAATACCTTACGCCTGCCTGTGCCGCCAAATTGACCACATAATAAAATTGCTGTTCTTTAAAAAGATTTTTAAGCGAGGGTAAGTCCGTTAGGTCCAGTTTTATAAAAGAAATGCCAACCAACTTTTGCAACTTATTGTATTCAATAGCATCGGTTTTAAAACCCAAATCTCTTAAACGCGCCTGTTTTAGTTGCGGGTCGTAATAATCGTTAATATTGTCCAATCCAACAACTTCATAATTCGATTTCACTAACAGTTTCGCCAAATGATGGCCAATAAAACCTGCCATTCCGGTAATTAATACTTTCTTCATTTAAAAGATATGGATGTTATAATTCAGACAAAAATAAAACTAATTAGCCAAACTGCTTAATTGCGTTCTATTTATTTCTAAAAGAATGCTAAAAAATTGAAATATACTGCCTAAATTTGAGCTCTTTTAATAAATGAAAATCCAAATGAACAAACAATTAATAGAATGCGTACCAAATATTAGTGAAGGACGCAATACTGACAAAATAAACGCCATTGCGGCTGTTGTTGAAACTGTTGAAGGCGTTAAATTATTAGATGTTGATCCTGGAAAAGCAACCAACAGGACGGTAATTACTTTCGTTGGCGAACCAGAAAATGTAATTGAAGCTGCGTTTAGACTGATTAAAAAAGCTGCAGAATTAATAGATATGAGCAAACATTCTGGAGAGCATCCGCGTTTTGGTGCCACAGATGTTTGTCCGCTCGTCCCAATCTCTGGAATTACTTTAGAGGAAACGGCAGTTTTTGCCCATAAATTGGGGGAACGCGTTGGCAAAGAATTAGGAATTCCCGGTTATTATTATGAAAATGCCGCAACCAATAAAATCCGCAAAAATTTAGCCAACTGTCGCGCTGGAGAATATGAAGGATTGAAAGATAAATTGGTAAATCCAACTTGGAAACCAGATTTCGGTCCCGCCGAATTTAACGAATCTGTTGTAAAAACAGGTGCTGTAGCAATATCTGCACGCGATTTTTTAATTGCCTACAATATCAATTTAAACACCACTTCAACCAGAAGAGCCAATGCCATCGCATTTGATATTCGGGAAGCAGGAAGGGTAAAACATGAAAACGGCACTTCGGGAAAAGTAATGTTGGATAAAAATGGAGAGCCAGTTCGCATTCCAGGAAAATTAAAAGCGGTTAAAGGAATTGGCTGGTATATTGAAGAATATGGCATTGCGCAAATTTCCTATAATTTAACCAATATCAATATCACGCCAATGCACATCGCTTTTGATGAAACCGAAAAATGCGCCATTGAAAGAGGTTTGCGCGTTACAGGATCGGAATTGATTGGATTGATTCCGTTAAAAGCAATGTTAGACGCCGGAGATTATTTTTTACGGTAACAACAACGTTCTTTAGGTATTTTAGAAGCATAGAAAATAAAA
>DAIQBF010000243.1:0-4814 GCA_036781305.1 Lutibacter sp. | reverse complement strand
ACATTTTCACCAATGGCGCAAATATAATAAGTACCGGAATGGTGAGCAACGTAAAAATTAACAAGGTATTTACTTTGGAAACAGAAAACTGCGACATAAATAGTATGGGCAACAAAATAATCACAGGAAGTATAAAAAAAGCGGCACCGGGCAAATAAAATGCCAGAAATCCATTAATCATCAGCCAGAAAAATAATGGCGCCACCAACAAATCCTGTTTGCTTCTTTTTTTGAAATCGTCTTTGTAAAACCAAAAACATATCGCTATTGTCAGCGAAACAAATGCCGAAATATAATAATAGCCATTATAAGTGAAACCCTGCAAAATATCTTGGTATTGCGGATGGATTTTTAACAGCAATTTCCAGCCAAAAAATGCCACAGCGGCAGAAGTTAACAATGAGAAAGTAAACAAATAAAAACCTTTTACAATTCCTTTCACAGTATTTTTCTTTTTTAAAATGCCCATAAAAAGCATGCCTAAAAACAGAAGGACACAAATAATAAACATGGGAATTACCCAAGAAAAAGGATAATATACCATGCCAAAAATCGGAAAATTAAAATACACATAATCTGCCTCTGATTTTAAATTTTCTAAATCTGCATTGGCAAAATAATTTAATGTAGCCTTTAAATAAGAAGCCTGATGCTTCAGTGAATTAATATCCATTCGCTCATAAGAATCCTGAACCGTGTGATAATCGAAGTGATCATCAATAAATGCGAAATTATAGCCGTCAATGTTTTTTCCTTCTCTAAAAACAGTTAAATCGGTGTCATTGGGCAACATTTTATAAATGCTGTACATTAATGAATTGGCTACCGGATAATTGGTGTTTGCATCTTGAAAAGCTTCAATTAATTTTTTGTTTCCGCCGTTGGTTTCCAGCAACATATAACTTGGACCTCCGCTTCCGCGCGCTTCAAAATTCAACACCAACCCAACATCTTTTGCCCAAAGATGATGGTTCACAAAGGCGTTTGCACCCAACAAACCCAATTCTTCAGCATCGGAAATACAAATAATAATGTCGTTTTTCGGGATTTCCTTTTTCGCCAAATAGGCGCGAATACCTTCCAAAATAACCACCACGCCACTTCCGGCATCACTCGCGCCAAGCGAAGAATGCGGATTGGAATCATAATGGGAAAGCAACAACAACGCCTTTTGGTTTTTGCTCCCTTTAATTCGCGCTACAATATTTTTGGTGTTTGTAGCCGCTCTCCATTTCAGGTTCGTCGCCATTTGTTCCTGAGTTTCAACCTGCAACCCTAATTTCTTCAATTCGGAAACCAGGTAATTTCTGACAACCTCATGTTCCAACGAACCCGTAAAATGCGGTTTTTTGGTAATTTCTTTTAATTGCACCAATGCTCTATCGGTAGAAAATTCCGTTAATGAGCTGGTTTTTTCAATTTTTGCCGAAGGCATTAGAGAATAGAAACTATAAAAAATTGAGATTGTAATAATGAAAAGGGAAACAGTTTGGTGGTATTTTTTCGGAATCATAATTTATAAATTCAATTATCTAAATTTAGTTTATTTTTTAGATTAACAAAAAATAAAATCAAAATCCTTTAAAATATTTCATTATCCTTAACAAATTATTAAAACATCCGTAACATCTTTTGGTTTTTAAATTTTATATTTGACAATTATTTCAACAATACCTCCTTATGGACAGAAGAAAATTTTTTAGAAACGGATCGCTTTTTGCGCTTGGAACTTCCTTGTTAAATCCTTTTGACATCGCAGCATCCACATTAGATTTTAACGACGAAAAAAGCAACAAAAAAGCCAAAAATATTATTGTAATCGTAAGCGACGGCATGAGTACCGGAACCTTAAATATGACCGATATTTACCTTTCCAGAAAAACCGGAAAAGGAAGCAATTGGCTGCAATTGTATAAAGACAATCGTGTAAATCGCGCATTGATGGATATGGCTTCGGCCAATTCCATTGTGACCGATTCCGCAGCGGCAAGTTCATCTTGGGGAGGCGGCGTTAGAATTAACAACGGTTCCTTAAATATCAGTGCGAACGGAGAAGCGCATTTGCCTATTTGGCAAAAATTCAAAAAAGTTGGAAAAATGGCTGGCTGCGTTACCACCGTTCCAATTACCCATGCAACTCCTGCCGGATTTTGCATCAACAGCAAAAAACGAAATGACCAAGATTTCATAGCCGAAGAATATTTACAGCAAGGATTTGATGTGATGATGGGTGGCGGAAATAATTATTTCGCTGCTGAACACAGAAAAGACAAGCGAGATATGTATCAGGAATTTGAAGCTAAAGGATATCAGGTGGTGAAAACAAGAAATGAAATGCTAGCCACCAATGGCAATAAACCGATTTTAGGGGTGTTTTACAACGATGGTCTTCCCTATTCAAAAGACAGAGAAAACAACAAGGAACTTACTGAAAAAATTCCTACGCTCGGCGAAATGACCCAAAAAGCGATTGATGCCATGAAAAACCATCCTGAAGGTTTTGTGCTTCAGGTGGAAGCCGGAAAAGTGGATTGGGCTGCACACGGAAACGATATCGCTGCATTGATTTATGATCAGGCAGCGCATGATGAGGCTATAAAAGTAGCCATTGATTTTGCGGAACAAGACAAAGAAACTTTGGTTATTATTACCACAGATCACGGAAATGCAAATCCGGGAATTATTTATGGCAAAAAGGCCAACGACAATTTTGATGCCATCCAAAACTACAAACATACCAACGAATGGATTTTAAACGGATTTGGAAAAGAAACTTCCATTTCCCAAGCAAAAGAGCGCATTGAATACGCCAATAATTTTACCGCAACGGATGAAGAGGCCAAATTGATTTTAGGTTATTACAGCGATTTAAAAGCCACTGAAGACGGTTTATACAACCCAAGACATTTGCCGTTTGAGGTCTTGGCCCAAATTCAGAAACAGCACAATTCCGTTGGTTGGATCAGTATGGACCATTCTGCCGATTATGTGGAATTGGCGATGTTTGGTCCGGGAAGCGACCTTTTAAAACCATTTATAAAAAATACAGACCTGCATTATTTAATGTTGGAAGCCGCCGAAGTAGAAAATAAATTTTAAAACGATTATTATTTATTCCTTTTTAATCAACAGATAATAGTCGTTTTCCAAGGCTAAATAACCTTGGTCATAAATATAAAAATAGGTATTTCCTGTTTTTGTGGTGTAAATTGACGAAAAATAATTAAAATCGAAATTGCCGTCCAGCAGTTTTCTTCTGGTGACTTTCGTTTTTCCTGTTTCGTTCAACTCAGAAAGCAATCGATGATTTTTACGAAGTCGGTTATTGATATTCCGAATTAAATTTTTGCTATCCTTGTCAATCTTGTTGTTGTAGCTGTTTCGGCAATAATCCGAACAGAATTTTTTATCGATCCTTCCGCTAAAAGGCTCTTCACATTCTAGGCATTTTTTTTTCATAACATTTTTTTATCTTTATTATTGGCTATTTTTAAATAATTACCGCAATTTGATAAAGTTGAATTAAAGTCGACTTTTGTTTTCACTTCAAGCTGCGTTAGTGATTGCAATGGAAATACTTTTTTGTTTGCCGTTTCGGCAAACAAAAAAGATTGCAATGAAAAGCACGCCCCGCCTTTTCGGCGGGGAACGCCCATAATTTGCTTTGAATATGCGATTTTAATTTCGCCATTTCATTAAATATTTATCAATCAATTTTTACATGGCCCCAGTTTTCGCCAGATTTTATTCTGTATAACTGCATTTCTGAAACGCCGAATTGTTTGGCGATTAAGCGCACCCTGGTTCTTCTGTTTGGATCCAACATTTTCCTTTTAATTATTTTGACCCGGCCTTCGGTTAATTTTGAATAGGTGATTTTACCAATTCTCGCGATTTTTTTTGGGTTTTTTTTATGGTGTAAATACATTTCCGTTTTATTCACCCATTTTAAATTGGAGACCTGATTGTTTAATTTGTCAAAATCCAAATGAATGACAAAATTTTGATCTTCTCTTTTTGCTAAAAACAATATGCCAACGGCCTTGTGAACATAGTAGGCCGACTTGCTTATTTTTCCCTTTTTTACAATGCCAAAAGACTCATAGCCATTAATTAATGACGTTGGAGATAGCCGCCAATTTTCCTGGTTAATTTTTTTCTTTTTAACACGTCCATAGTTTGAAACCATGTATTCATCTTCTTCACACCACTTTTCATTGGAAAAGGGCGTCCATATTTCCTTTCTAAAATTGACAATCATTTTGAGATTTTTTAGTAGCATAATATCAAATATACCACAAATTATCCGTTTACAAGCGACTACAAACATTTACAATCGAAAGTAATTAAATACCAACCGAATAACATAAAATACCCAACTTACATTTGCCTTGTTGAATCGAACTAATGACATTCGACTAAATTTAAAACCTTATCTTATGAGTACGTTAAGAAACAAAGTACAGTTAATTGGAAACTTAGGAAACAATCCTGAAATCATCACTTTGGAATCAGGAAAAAAATTGGCAAAATTCTCTATCGCCACAAATGAAAGCTACAAAAACGCCAAAGGGGAAAAAGTGACGGATACCCAATGGCACAATGTGGTGGCCTGGGAAAAAACAGCTGAAATTGCCGAAAAATATTTGGATCGCAGAGCTAAAAAGGCCATTTATGAATTGCTGGACGGACATTCGCTCGCATTCGTTGGGCCTTTTGGAGATGATATTAAGAGCGACCGCAGATATGATTCCTTCAAGCCTTGGCATTATGTCAATTTTCCCTTTGGAGCTTGTTATGAAAATCTTCCAAAA
>DAIQBF010000242.1:0-4847 GCA_036781305.1 Lutibacter sp. | reverse complement strand
TGTTGCTATTAATAAAGGAATTAGAGAAGGTGGGAAAACTGTTTCACCTATCGATAAAGTTCAACAAGGCTATACAAAAGAATCAGCCATGATATTTGTTAAAGTAGATGAAACTTCCTTAAGAAATTCAAATACAAAAATCCCCAAAGATCAACTCATTCAAGAGAATGACAAAAGAATGTCTGAAAGCGCAAAAGCGCGGACACTAAGGACGGCTGATAAAAGATACAGTGAAAAACGAGATGAAAGAGCAAAAGTGCGGACGCTAAGAACGGCGGATAAAAGATACAGAGAAACCATTAGAGATAAGGAAAACACAATCCAGAATGATAAACCTGTACAAATAACAACTGAGGAAAATAATACAGTAAATCCTTCGAACAATTTAGATACCAGGTTTTTAAAAGCTAAAAATTACGAAACCATACAAATATCTAAAAGTAAATACCAATTAACAGCCCCGCTTTTAATTGACAAAGGCCAAAATGAACTCATCGTTTATAATTGGACAGTTAAAAATAAAACACAAAATAAAGTAGCTAAATTTACCGGAAAAACCATTAATTATGATTTTGATGTTAGTGGCACTTATGAAATTGAAATAACACCAGTTATAAACAGCAAAAATTTAAATTCATATCATATCAATATTATTTGTAATTAAAAAATAATATTATATGAACTTAAAATTAAGTATTCCATTACTTATTTTCTTTTCTTCTTGGTTTGGTTATAGCCAAACTACAAATCCAAGACATCCGGCAGAATGGGAAGAAATAAGCAGTGTTGTTATGGAGTATCGTTATTTTAAAAGTTCGAATATAAATTTGGATGAAGCCATAGATCCCTATATAAAAACAGCCAAAGCCTGTATTGAAGAAGGTGTTCATTTATATATTATAAAACCGTCCAACAACAGTAAATATCCTCATCAAGCCGATTTAGATTCCATTTTTAAGAATAGAAATATAAGTTCCCCTTTTGTGCATCTTATTTCAAAAGACACTATTTTAGGTTCTTACCCTTGGGCAAGAGACCACGGGATGAATTTTGTTTATAAAAACGATGTCGGGCAAGCTTATTTGTATAATTTTCCCAAAGATTATACCGGAGATTTTATTGCAAAACGAATGTGTTTTCCAAATGCTATTATAAGGCCAAAAATCAATCATGAGTATTATACAGATGGCGGTAATTTTTTAACCGACGGGCACGGAACATTTAATATTGCTGCAACCGATCTATCGGAAGATTTACCAACTAGCTTAGAATTTGAATATGATTACTTTTATCAATATTTCGGGATACGAAAAACATTAAATGTGCTTGTCCCTTTTGTTCACGTCGATTATTTTTTAAAATTAATTAACGAAGAAACTGCCATTATATCTTACATTCCAAATAATAATTATGACATCTCAATAGATGAATATTATGACCATCAATATTATATAGACCGAGCTGCAAGTTCAATATCCCAATATTTAAAATCTGCTTATGGCAGAGATTTGAAACTTATTCCGATACAAAATGCCCCAACAACTTATGATAAAAAAACTGAAACTATTTTAGCTACTTCAAAAGCGACTTATACGAACTCTTTAATTTTGAATAAAACTGTTTTGGTGCCTCAATATAATATGGCTCCTTTTGATTCATTAGCCCTAAATACTTATGAAAAAGCAATGCCCGGATATAAAATAGTTGGCGTAAATTGTAGGCACTACGCTCAATTTTCAGGTGCAATACATTGTTTAACCCATGAAATTTATACAGATAATCCTATTTATATAAAACACAAATGGTATCAAGGGATGGTGAAAAATAATGTAAATGGATTTCCTATAAGCCTGGTTGCAAAATCATCAGACGGCATTCAAAAAGCAATTTTATATTGGAAAATCGATGAAACTACGCCCTATCAATCTCTTCAAATGAAAAATATTGAAAATGATATTTTTGAAGCCATTATTCCTCCTGCAAAAAGTGGAACAACGATTAATTACTACCTAAAAATTCAAAATAATAACGGCAAAATAATGCACAAGCCGATGGTTGCCCCAAAATATTCCTATAGCTTTATGATCGAGTAATTTATTTTTTAAATAGAATTTTTCAAAGCTAGAAATATAATTAAAGATTTTAATGTTTCGAGTTTAGATCATAATCAACTGGCAATAATAAAATTCTGAAGTGCGCTTCAATTTATGTCCAGCCACCAATTCTAAAGAAAATTTCAACTTTTGCCATTAGCCCAGGGTTGGTTATTATGGGTGATGGCTTTTATGTTGATTGGCAATGCCCTTAGTGATGCATTGGTGGTGAAAAATTGAGATTATTTGCTCTTAATTTATCTAGCTATTTTTTACACTTTTCCTAACAAAACAACCTCTTTCTTACGCACTTATTAATTTAAGAACTCTTTCTATATTTAAAATATATTTTAGCTAAAACTTGGATTTAACAAATATTTTCTATATTTGAGTTAATTCTGAGAAGTCCAATGTTCAATTTTCAGCAATTTCTTGCCGCTATCCATAGAAAAAGAGTTGCTGAAAATCAGGCACTCATAAGGAATAGAGGAAGTCTAATTTTCAATATTAATCACTTTTCGAAGTGACTCATGTTTAAAAATTCAAAAATACTTTGCTTGTCCAATTCTAATAAAAATTCATAAACAAGGGTAACAAAGCGAGATTAAAATTGATATAATTTAAAACACTAAAAACCTAAATTATGAAAACATTTTCGAAAACATTTTTAATTTCAATTATTATTTTGGCAATTAACAGTTGTGGAAGCAGCGACAATGACCCAACAAATGCGTGTGAAACCCTTAACAGTCCTGTTGTGCAGGCAATGGCAACTCTTATAAGCAATACAACCGATTATATTGATGAGGCTGAATGGATGGATCTTGAAACCCATGAATACACCATACAAATTAATACGAATGGTGAAATTTGCAGTATCGGCTATCAAAATCCGAGTACCTACACAGGAAGTTATACAATGGAAATCATTGCTCCAGGCGGCACTTACACCGGAGTACATACTTTTTCTCAAAGCACGACAGATTATATCGCCATTCCGCCAATAACTGTTATTTCTGGAGATGTTATTGTTGTAAAAAGGACTATCCAACCAGGCTATACGCTCTTAAACGAAACTGTGGGAAGGGCCATAAGACGCACAAACTCAGCGCCGATACCTTTTCCGTTAACCGTGACCAATGTTACTTTTATAAGCTCCAATTTTTATGGTGCCGGCGGACCTGTTCCAAATATCGCAATTCCTTATATAGCACTTGGATTTACAGCTTTATAGAATTAAATATATCTTGATTTTTAAAAAAATTTCATGATAAAAAAAACTACTATATTTATTCTTTTTACTTGCGGTTATTAAAATAGAGTTAACTTAATTTTAGTATGCTCTAATATTTACACCTTAATTGCCACTATAAAGGAAACAAAATCAGAAGTGAAAGTATGCAAAATCATATAAACAATAAAACCAAAAAAAAATAAAAATCCATTTTGGTTTGTCATTATCAAAAAGAGTCGAGATTTTTCTCGGCTCTTTTTGAGTTTTAGCCTAAATTTACACCTCAAAAAACACAATGAATTACGAAATTGCCTTCAAAACAAAATGGTCGGATTTTGACCCAAACCGACATATGCGCCATACGGCCTATAACGATTATGCCGCAGAGGTTAGGGTGCGCTTTTTTCAGGAACACGGACTTTCCATCAACGAATTTGCCAAACTGAATATTGGTCCGATTTTATTTAAAGAAGAAACTTCTTTCTACAAGGAAATTCATATTGGTGAAAACATCACCGTAAAAATGGAATTGGAAGGTGTTTCAAAAGGCATTGAACGCTGGCGATTCAAACATCTTATTTTTAATGAAGCGGGTAAACTTTCGGCTGAAATTAAAGTCTATGGCGCTTGGATTGATTTGGTAAAACGCAAACTCACCGCACCGCCGCAAAAATTTGTGACCATCTTTGATGACCTTCCGAAATCTGATAATTTTCAAGAAATTTTATTGAAGCGTGAAAAATAGAAAGGCAATATATACGTTTATAACCTTGCTTGTCGCAGCGGGATTTTATTTTTACGATGGTTTTGCTTCTGAAACTGGCGTCACAAATAGTACGGAAAACATTGCTGATTTCGATTTTTTGCCAACCTCAACCACCGGGCAAGTTGTTCACCATCAGTTTTATTCGCTTTCCTATAACGAAGAATACGAACAGGCAGAATGGGTGGCGTATGAATTAACACGAAAACAACTTTCAAGCATCCCTGTTAAAAGGCCTTATTTTGAACAAGATCCAAAAGTAACAACACAAAGCGCCCATTATAAAAATTTCAAGAATTCAGGCTACAACAAAGGACATCTATGTCCGGCCGGCGATCGAAAATTTTCTGCGGAAGCCTACAATGAAACATTTCTGACTTCAAATATTTCGCCCCAAACCTATGAATTTAATGGCGGAGTTTGGAACAGATTGGAAGAAAAAGTAAGATATTGGGCACAAAAACATCAAAGATTATACATCGTAACGGGCGGAATTTTAACGCCAAATTTGAAAACAATCGGAACGGAAAAGGTTGCGGTACCAAAGTATTTCTACAAAATAATTTTAGATTATTCCGGCGCTGAAACAAAAGCCATCGCGTTTTTAATACCTCATAAAAAATCCGATAAAGGATTGTATCAATTTGTGACAAGCATTGATGAAATAGAAATTTTGACTGGCATTGACTTTTTTCCTGAATTGCCTGATCAAATTGAAAATGAAATAGAAAAATCAAGTGATTATAAGAATTGGGCT
>DAIQBF010000241.1:0-4855 GCA_036781305.1 Lutibacter sp. | reverse complement strand
CAGCGCAATCAAATCAAAAATAAAAGTGTCATTAAAAATGAAGACATGGAATATACTTTCGCTTCCACAGCGATAAACCAAAAACTATCGGAAAACGTATAAGTTAAAGCCCCAACCAAGCCACTTCCTAAAATGGCGATAGAAGTGCTTTTGCTTAATTCTAAAGGGTTTTTTACTAATTTTTTAGCCAATATGGTGATGGTCCAAAACAAAAATAAAATGGTGAATGCACTGGCCAGCGCCGACATAAAATTTACCATTTTTGCAATTTCTGTGACATCACCAGTAAACATGGCGAAAAATGCACCTAACATTTGAAATAAAGGCGCTCCCGGCGGATGGCCAACCTGAAGTTTTACGGAAGTGGCTATATATTCGCCGCAATCCCAGTAACTCACTGTAGGTTCAAGCGTTAACGTATAAGTTATTAAGGCTATTGCAAAAGCAGACCACCCGATAATGGTGTTCCATTTAGAAAAGTTGAATGCGATCATAGTAAATATTTAAACCGAAGCGAATTTAGTAAAATAAATATTAATTTAGTAAAGTTATGGCAATATGCGTTGTTAAATAAGTGCCAAAGGATTTTTAATGGAAATTTTCTAAAAAAATACTTCAAATTATTTGCCGAATTAAAACTTTAGGCTAAATTTGCACCCGCAAAATGACCCATGGTGTAATGGTAGCACTCCGGTTTTTGGTATCGTCAGTCAAGGTTCGAGTCCTTGTGGGTCAACGGTTTGTAAATGCAATTACTTATAAAATAGGTAGTTGCATTTTCTTTTAAAAATCGTGTCACTTTTTGTGGAATCAATTTTCAATATATTTTATCTTTTGAAACGTTTTTAAAGAACGAGGGATTAAGATATTGTGTATTAATATGGTTTTAGGGATCTTTGAAAGATACTCTTTGAGTAGAAGTTTTAACAAAACTTTAAACCTGAGTGTTCAAATTCAGGTTTTTTTATATTGATTTTATTTAGTTAGCGAAATTTGAAATATAGCGTTTTCATAGACACTACTTTTTCATTGTTATTTTACCACATGTTTTTTATTAGGTGTTTCTTTTTATGATAAAAGTATCAGTATGATATATTTTCTCTACTTTTATAAGATATATAACTAAAAGAAGTTTTTAACAGAAGTTTAGTAATTACTTAAATTTAATGCGTAAATTTGCAACGGAAAAGATTGATTTAAAATTAACTGATGAGAAATTTTCATTTTATAAACTCAAGATTGATGGTAATTGTCTTTATGAGGACTTTTATAACAAATATCAACAAGACCCCAACCTTAAATCACAATTTAATCAAATAGAAACTAGAATAATAGCAATTGCAAAAGGAAATCAAAATCAACTACCACCTTCTAAATTCAAAATTTTAAAAAGGGATAAATCTGATAAAATTGTTGATTATGAGATTAAAACTAAAAACCTCAGATTGTATTTTTTTAAAGACGATGAAAACAGAATTATAGTACTTGGCGGTAAGAAAGGCAGCCAGGTAAAAGATTTAAAAAAAATGAGATCTATTAAGAAGGAATATTTTACTAAATAAAAAGAAAAATATGTTTAATATCGAAGAGTTAAGGAATTCTCCTGAATTTTGGTTAGAGAATGCGCAGAATGAAATTTACTTTGAGTTGAAAACTTATATGGCAGAGAATAATCTTAACCAAACTCAATTATCCGAAAAATTGGGTTTTTCAAAAAGTTATATTTCTCAAATTTTATCAGGTGAGTTTAATTATAGTATTAAGAAATTCATTGAACTTTCTTTAGCAATGAATAAAACACCTTTATTAAAGTTTGAACAAAAAGAGGTTTGTGAGGAAATCGATAATTGCAAAGTAATCGATTTTAATAAATATTTGGATGAGAAAATATCTAATGGTATTGACGCAAATTCCAAAATTCAATTTAATACAGAATTTTTAATCAATGAGTACCAGTAAATTAGACCATGTAACTTTTAGAATTAGTGAGGTTATAAATCGAAAGTTTTACATATTAGATTTTCCTATAAAGAAAACTAAAAAGATTGAAGAGCAGGTTAAGATCGAATTAAAATTCAAGTTAAGTCCTGAAATTAAAAAAAACATTGTAGAAATAAGATTTTCAATTTCATTTAAACATATCGAGACAAATAAAATTGTTTGTGAACTTGAAACTAGTTTTATATTTATTATTGTTGATTTAAGTAATTATATTCAAGGCACAACATTTAAAAGTGATAAAATTCCAATAACATTACTTAGTGTTTCATATTCTACTTTTAGAGGTATTTTATTAGAAAAATTCAGAGGTACAATATTTGGAGATATACCCCCTTTACCTTTACTAGATCCAAAGAGTTTAATTTCCGAAACTACTCCTGCTAACATCTAAAATTTAATCTGGGCTTTCGAGTTCAGGTTTTTTATTTTAATTGAGTTTAATAATTCAATCTTATTTTAAAATTTCATATTGTTGAAGACTTTTAAATATCTTTGCATTCATGAAAGGAGTTGTCACAAAATCTACAGGAAGTTGGTATAATGTTTATGCCGAAAATGGCGACAAGGTTGATTGCAGGTTAAAAGGAAAATTTCGCATAAAAGGCATAAAAAGCACCAATCCGGTGGCAGTTGGTGACCACGTGAATTTTGAATATGAAGAAGGAAAGGAAACAGGCGTTATCAATAAAATTTTTGAAAGGAAAAATTACATCATTCGCAAATCTGTAAATCTTTCCAAGCAAACGCACATCATCGCCTCCAATATTGATACTGCTTTTATTTTGGTGACTATTGACAGTCCGCCAACATCGCCCGGATTTATAGACCGATTTTTGGCCACAGCGGAAGCCTACAGCATTCATGCCGTAATTCTTTTCAACAAAATTGATATGTATTCGCCGGAGCAGTTGGAAATAAAAGAAGAACTGGAAGCCATTTACACGTCAATTGGCTATCAATGTATTGATATTTCTGCCACAAAACACATCAATATTGATATTATTAAGGAATTAATGAAAGACAAGACAACGATGTTTTCAGGGCATTCGGGTGTCGGAAAATCCACTTTGGTCAATGCCATTGAACCTAGCCTAAATTTAAAAACTGCCGAGGTTTCCAAACAGCACAAACAAGGGCAACACACCACCACTTTTGCCGAAATGTATGAATTGAGTTTTGGCGGATTTATCATTGACACGCCCGGCATAAAAGGATTTGGGGTGGTGGACTTTGAACCTCATGAAATTGCCGACTATTTTCCTGAATTTTTTAAGCTGAAAGGAAAATGCAAATTTCACAATTGCTTGCATATGTTTGAACCCAATTGCGCAATAAAGGATGCGGTGGAAAATGAGGAAATTGCCTATTCAAGGTACAACAGTTATGTGCAAATGGCTGAGGGCAACGAAGAAAATTATAGAACCGATATTTATACATAAAAAAGTTAAAAGTTTGAATGAACTACAATCAAATTCCCCTCTTGAGAGGGGTTAGGGGTGTGTTTTTCTATTAAAACTTTGACAAACACATATAAACAATCACACAAATCAACAATAAATGAGATCAGTAATTCAAAGAGTTTCAAAAGCATCTGTAACCATTAACGGAAATAAAGTCAGTGAAATTAATGGCGGATTGCTTATTTTATTGGGTATTGAAGAAGCGGATGACAAAAACGACATTGAATGGCTTACCAAAAAAATTGCCAACCTTCGCATATTTAATGATGAAAACGGCGTGATGAATAAATCTTTGTTGGCCATTGACGGAGATGCCATCGTGGTAAGCCAGTTTACTTTGCACGCCAGCACCAAAAAAGGAAATCGACCTTCTTATATTTATGCCGCAAAACCTGAAATTGCGATTCCTTTGTACGAACAATTTATTGCGCAATTAGAACTTCAGCTAAACAAAAAAGTGGGAACAGGTCAGTTTGGTGCCGACATGAAAGTGGCACTTATCAATGACGGCCCCGTGACAATTATCTTAGATTCAAAACAAAAAGAATAAGCAAAATTCGAAATTTCTCTACGGCCAATCATATTTGTTAAAAAATAGATAAAAACACATTTCTTAAAAAGTCTAACTATTTTTTCAGTATCATTGCACTTATTAATAATCAGTATAAATAACGAACTGTATGAAAAAATCAAAATTAATACTATTTGCAATAGCGTTTGCCACTTTTTCTATTGTGAGCCAGTCATTATTTGCGCAAGAAAATTTCAAGGTAAATATTGAAAATTCTACTTTGAATTGGAAAGGATATAAACCAACGGGCTCTCATACCGGGACAATCAAATTATTGTTGGGAAATGTTGTAATGGAAAATAATAAAATCATCGGCGGAAATTTTGTTGCTGATATGAGCACAATTAAGGAAGCAGAAGGAAATGCTAAATTAGAAGGCCATTTAAAATCTGAAGACTTTTTTGAAATAGCAGTTTTTCCAACTTCAAAATTTGAAATTACAAAAAGTGAAATTAAAGCGGGAAAAACACACATTACAGGAAATATGTCTATTAAGGGAATCACCAAACAAATTACCTTTCCTGCCACCCTTGCTGTAAGTAAGGAAAATGTTACTTTAACAAGCGAAATTTTTCAAATTAACAGAGCCGATTTTAATGTGAAATTCAAATCTAAAACTTTCTTTAATGATTTAAAAGACAAGTTTGTGAACGATGATTTTGATTTTCAGGTGACCATTATTGCCGAGAAATAACAAAATCATTTATAGCATTTTAAGGGTTTATCCGCCTTTTTGGTGGGCATTTTCCCCCCGCTAACTGGCGGGGGGGTCGGGCTTTCACGGCTCGCTTTTTTTTGTGAAAAACAAAAAAAGAGCTCAAAC
>DAIQBF010000240.1:0-4890 GCA_036781305.1 Lutibacter sp. | reverse complement strand
GCCGTTTTTCGGTTTTATTTTTTTTAAATTACTTTAGTAAAAAAAATAAAAGCCCAATTTGTTCACTTGCTTTTATATTTACAATAACACTTTCATTTTCGCAGGAAGTCGTTAAAAGAGAAGACATAAAAGTTGGTCTTGTACTTAGCGGCGGCGGTGCAAAAGGATTTGCACATGTGGCGGTTTTAAAAGTTATGGAAGAAGCTGGCGTGCGAATAGATTATATTGGGGGAACTAGTATGGGCGCAATTATTGGTGGTTTATACGCCTCTGGCTATAGCGCAAATCAGCTCGATTCCATTATTAAATCCATAAATTTCAATCGAATTTTAACGGATAGATTACCTCGAAAATCGAAGTCGTTTTATGATAAAGAAAATGGGGAAAAATATATCCTTACCATACCTATAAAAAAAGGAAAACTGGGAATGCCCACTGCGCTGTCGAACGGGCAAAACGTGCTGAATTTGTTAACAGAATTAACTCAAAATGTAAATAATATTAGCGATTTCAGTAAGTTGCCGATACCTTTTGTTTGCGTTGCCACCAATTTAGAAACCGGGAAACAAGTAGTTCTCAAAAACGGATTTTTACCTCAAGCAATCTTGGCAAGTGGCGCATTTCCAACATTGTTGGCTCCGGTTGAGATAAATGGGAAGTTGCTGACGGATGGCGGAATAACAAATAATTTCCCCGTGGAAGAAGTTAAGGCCCTGGGAGCCGAAGTGATAATTGGTATTGATATACAAAGCGGTTTGGAAAGTAAAGAGGATTTAACTTCGGCCGTTAGAATATTAAATCAGATAGTCGGTTTTCAGATGTATAAATCGATGGAGCACAAATATGACAGTTTGGATTTGGTGATAAAGCCAGAGATGAAATCGTTTAATGTGGTTTCTTTTGATAAAGTAAAGGAAATTATGGCGGAAGGCGACAAGGCCGCACGTGAAAAATTTAGTGAGTTAAAGGCTATTGGCGACAGGCAAATTCACGTGGATAGGCAAAATATTGATGTGAACCAAATTGAGAAATTCAGCATAAAACAAATTAACATAGATGGGAATAATTATTATACACGTGCTTATATTTTAGGGAAACTTAATTTAAAGAAGAAGGAAACCACAAATTATAGGCATGTAATTGAAAGCGTCAATAATTTATCGGCCACCGGAAATTTTGAAAATGTACAGTATCAAATAGTTCATGAAGGCGATGGCTGTATTGTGAATCTTAAGGTAAAAGAACATCCCATATCTAATTTTTTGCAATTGGGAGCGCATTATGATGATTTATACAAAACCGGGATTTTATTAAACATTACCTCGAAACACTTGCTAACCAATAACGATATGCTTTCGGCAGATGTTATTTTGGGAGACAATTTGCGGTATAATTTTAATTATTTTATTGACAATGGATTTTATTGGAGTTTCGGAATAAGATCAAGGTATAATAATTTTAATTCAAATGTTAAATTTGACGAGGCCAACGTTAATAAAATAAATTTGAGTTATGAAGATTTAACCAATCAGGCCTATCTTCAAACGGTATTTGGCAGGAAATTCGCAATTGGCGCCGGAGGTGAATTCAAAAGAATTAAAGTATATTCTGAAACAATATCTTCTTTGGATATTAATGGTGAAACCGGTAAAGGAAGATTGTATTTTGATAAGTCAAATTACTTAAATTTAATTGCCTATTTAAAAATCGACACTTACGACAAAAAATACTTTCAAAAAAAGGGAGCTTATTTAGATATAGATTTTAGGTGGTATTTGGCATCTTCAGATTATAACAATAATTTCGTGTCATTTTCACAATTAAAGGGAAAAGTTGGTTTTGCGCATACCTTTTTTAATAAGCTGACAACCCATTTTATTTCTGAAGCAGGCACAACTTTAGGGGAAAATAATAACAGGGTATTGGACTTTAATGTTGGTGGTTATGGAGAAAATTTTATAAATACATTTATTCCATTATATGGATATGATTTTGGCTCGCTGAGTGCAAATTCTTTTTTGCGGTCAGCTTTTACTCTTAGATATGAATTTTTGCCAAAAAATTATTTTCAGGCAGCAGCAAATTATGCGAGGGTAGGAAATGATTTGTTTAATGAAGGCAGAATTTTTGAAAACACGAAGTCCGGTTATAAGTTAGGCTATGGATTGGATACTTTTTTGGGTCCCATTGAAGTTAATTATTCCTTTTCGCCGGATCATAAGGAAAATTACTGGTATTTTAATGTTGGGTACTGGTTTTAAAAAAAAGTCCCGCAAAATTTTGCGGGACTTTTTAGATATTGATGCCTTATTTAGTCAATTATTTTACCTTCGTTGTCGGTAAAATCAAATCTTAAATATTGGTAGGTAATTCTAGGTAAAATTTTGATCCACTTTTTATATTTTAAATACCATCGCATTTGAATTGATGGAAATCCTTTTTTTAAGTACGCCACAATAAAAGGATGTGTATTTAAAGTAATATTTACATGCGCATCTGAACTTACAAGTCTTTCAAGTTCAGATTCAATTTTGTCCAATAAAATAATTGGTGATTCAACTTCCCCAACACCGCTAGGGTTAGGTTCCTGAGTTTTTATAACCAATTCCGGTCTCACGCGTTGTCTGGTAATTTGAATCAGACCAAACTTGCTTGGCGGTAATATTTTATGCTTTGTTTTATCAAATTCCATTTCAGCCTTTAAATGGTCGAAAAGTTTTTGCCTGTGTTCAGGGGAATTCATATCAATAAAATCAACAACAATAATGCCGCCCATATCTCGCAGCTGTAATTGTCTTGCGATTTCTGAAGCCGCAATTAAATTAACCTCAAGTGCGGTGTCGGCTTGTGTGTTGGCTTTGTTTGAACGATTGCCGCTGTTTACGTCAATTACATGAAGTGCTTCGGTATGTTCTATAACCAAATAAGCTCCTTTGCTCATGGAAACTGTTCTTCCAAACGATGTTTTTATTTGGCGTTCAATTCCATGTTTTTCAAAAATAGGAACTTGGGACTTGTATAATTGCACAATAGACTCTTTTTTTGGCGCGATTTCTTGTAAATACTCTTTAATTTCTAAAAACAGAATTTCGTCATTAGTTACAATGCTTGTAAACGAATCATTAAACAAATCCCTTAAAATGGAAGAGGCCCTGTTTAATTCACTTAAAACTTTAATGGGTGTTTGTTGTGCTTTAACAGCAACAATTTGTTTACACATGGCGACCCATCGTTCTAAAGAGTTTTGTAAATCCTTATCTAATTCTGCTACTTTTTTATTTTCGGCAACAGTTCTGATAATGACACCAAAACCTTTAGGTTTAATGCTTTTGATCAGTCTTTTTAATCGTTCTTTTTCTTCTGGATCATTTATTTTTTGAGAAACTGAAACCCTGTCAGAAAAAGGAACCAATACCAAATATCTACCCGCGATGGATATTTCTGAACTCATCCGGGGACCTTTGGTAGAGATAGGTTCTTTTACAATTTGTACCAATAAATTTTGGCCTGTTTTTAGAACATCGGCAATACTTCCGTTTTTGTCAATATCCTTTTCTAGCTGAAAATTCTTTAATGTGAAATCTTTAATTTTACCTGTTGTTATACCTTTTATAAATTTATTTAATGACAGTAATTGTGCTCCTAAATCATGATAATGCAAAAAGCCATCTTTTTCATAACCTACATTTACAAACGAAGCGTTTAAACCAGTTAATACTTTGCCAGTTTTAGCTAAAAAAATGTCTCCGACGGAGAATTTATTGTTATTGGATTCGTTGTTTAGTGCTGTTAATCTACCATCTTTTAATAAGGCAAAATCAATATCAGAGAAGTTTGATCTAATTATTAATTCTGTTTTCACTCTGAATTGTTTTGTGTTCAAATAAAATACTTGAACGATTTATACTAAGTTTTACAGGGTAATATACCCAACAATATTTGCATGAACTGCAAATATTTATTTCAATGAACTTTAAAATTGAAAAGAAAAAAGTAAGCCAAGCTTACTTTTTCTTTTTATGTCTGTTTGCTCTTGCTCTTTTTTTGCGTTTATGAGTCGAGATTTTCGCTCTTTTTCTTTTTTTACCACTTGGCATAATTAAAAGTTGTTTTATATTAATAAATTTTTTTAACCTACGTTAAAGTTGGTTATACAGTTACCTTACTTTTAACTCCTTCCACAAAAACTTTTGCGGGTTTAAATGATGGAATGTTGTGAGCCGGGATTTTAATTGTGGTGTTTTTTGAAATGTTTCTTCCAGTTTTTTCAGCTCTTGTTTTAATGATAAAACTTCCAAAACCTCTTAAGTAAACATTGTCCCCTTTCTCCAAAGAATCTTTTACCTCTTCCATGAACGCTTCAACAGTTGCTAATACGTCTGCTTTTTCAATTCCGGATCTTTCTGCAATATTTGATACGATTTCTGCTTTCGTCATTTTTAATATGGGTTATATGTTATTATAAAATTAAGACGGCAAATATATGATATAATAATGAAATTCAAAAAGTTAATTCACTAAAATTTAATTAATTAAAAGATGTATCATTGTATTTTATAAAAAACGGAATGATTTTCTCTAAACAATTAATATACTGGTATTTACAAAATAAAAGAAATTTACCTTGGCGGACCACAATTAACCCATATCCCATTTGGCTGTCCGAGATTATTTTGCAGCAAACCCGAGTTGACCAAGGAATATCTTATTATTTTAAATTTCTTGAAAAATTTCCCACCGTATTTGATTTGGCAATGGCATCGGAAGAACAAGTGCTAAAACTTTGGCAGGGTTTGGGATATTATTCCAGGGCAAGAAATTTGCATTTTTCCGCTAAATATATTGTAAATGAACTAAACGGGAATTTTCCATCAACCTATAAAGAACTCA
>DAIQBF010000239.1:0-4900 GCA_036781305.1 Lutibacter sp. | reverse complement strand
TTGATCCTGATGTTGACCGGCTTGCGCTTGTTTGTGAAGACGGTTCTATGTTTGGCGAAGAATATACCTTGGTTGCCTGTGCAGATTATGTGTTGGGAAAAACTAAAGGAAATACCGTGTCAAATTTATCATCGTCAAGAGCTTTAAGAGACATAACATTAAAACATGGCGGCAAGTATCAGGCAAGTGCTGTTGGAGAAGTAAATGTAGTTGAATTAATGAAAGCGACTAATGCGATTATTGGCGGTGAAGGAAACGGTGGCATAATTTATCCAGAATCACATTACGGAAGAGATTCATTGGTGGGTATTGCTTTGTTTTTGTCTCATTTGGCAAATTCAAAGATTTCATGCAAACAGTTGAGAGACAGTTATCCTGCTTATTTTATGAGCAAAAATAAAATTGAACTTACGCCACAAATTGATGTGGACGCTATTTTAAAAGCAATCGCTTCAAACTATAAAAATGAGGATGTAATTACCATTGATGGTGTAAAAATTAATTTTGAAACCGAATGGGTACATCTTCGAAAATCAAATACAGAACCTATTATCAGGATTTACACAGAAAGTACTTCACAAAAAAATGCCGATAATTTGGCAAATAGATTTATAACTGAAATTCAAAAAATAATTTAAGAAAAATGTATAATAAAATACTAATTGCATTTTTAATGCTTGTAACTTCTGTGGTTTTTTCACAAGAAGATGAAAATTTAAACGTTGATAACACTTTAACAGATTACAGAAACGTTAAAAGTAACAAAGGAAAAATGTATGTTTATTGGGGGTGGAATAGATCAAACTATTCAAAATCAGATATTCATTTTAAGGGAGAAAACTATAACTTTAAATTACATAATGTAAAGGCGCAAGATAAGCCAAAACCATTTGGTATTTATTATTTAAAACTTGATGAAATTACAATACCTCAAACCAATTTTAGAATTGGTTACTTTTTTAAAGAACATTATACGGTTGCTATTGGTTTAGATCACATGAAATATGTGATGTATAATGATAAAACTGTGAAAATTGACGGTACTATTAATACAGGAGGTGAATTTGACGGAACGTATAATAATGATGATATTGTTTTAACTGAGGATTTTTTAACTTTTGAGCATACAGATGGATTAAATTATATAAATGTTGAAGTAAGCAGGTTTGATAATTTAAATAACTGGTTAAAATTTCCTATAAAACACATTGATATTAATTTAACTGAAGGAATTGGAGCTGGATTGCTATATCCAAAAACAAATACAAAATTATTGGGAAAAGAACGTTACGATGAATTTCATTTGGCAGGATATGGAATATCAGCTCATGCAGGTTTAAACATTACATTTTTCAAATACTTTTTTATTCAATCTAATATAAAAGTAGGTTATATTGATATGGGTGATATCAGAACTACAAATGATAAAAAAGATTCGGCTTCCCAGAATTTTACCTTTTTTGAAAACATGTATGTTTTTGGAGCCAAATTTAATTTAACAAAGTAATTCCACAGCTAGCACGAACTTACAACTCGTGATTATGCAAATTAACCAGTTAACAAACGCATAAGTGTGGTGCTCACGGCAACTGAGGAAAATTAAAACGATAAGTTGATTCTGAAATTTTTGAATTATGAATTTTTATTTTTACAAATAGATAACTAAACAAATACACAGTTAAACGATTAAACAGTTAAACAAATCAACCAATTATTAACCTTTAGTTTTTAAATATTAATTATTTTGGTGCTTTATTTTTGTGTTTGAAGCGTTTATGTGTCCAAAAATAATATTCTGGCTGTGTGCGAATTTGATTTTCAGTTTTTTCAAGGTAGCAATTAGTCAATTCAAAATCAGGATATTTTGAGGCGTCATTTGTGATAAGGCTGAAAGTGCTTTCGTAAAAACCACGTTTTACTTTTTTAATATTCACAAAAGCAATATTTAAATCATATTTTTTCGCCAACATTTCAGCACCTGTGTGAATTGGAACTTTTACCCCTAAAAACTCGCTCCAATAAAAAGTTTTTGAAAGTTGTGGAGATTGATCGCTCAAAAGTCCATAAATAGCTTGAATATTTTTTTTATAGTTTCTGTCTATTTCTCGAACAATTTTTGAGGTGGGTTTTAGTTGTACACCAAACCGTTGCCTTGAATTTAAAATTTTTCTGTTAAAATATTTATTGTTGATTTTTGTGAAAGCTGCATATCCCTTATAATCAATAAATTGCATCAATCCAATAATCCATTCCCAATTGGCATAATGGCCAAATACCAAAATAAGGCTTTTCCCATCTTTATAGAGTTCATTCAGCAAATCTATATTATTATAAACATACCTCTTATTTAATTCTTCTTTTGAAATGGTAAAAGATTTTATCATTTCAATAAAAATATCCACAAAATGATGGTAAAACTTTTTACTGATTTCAATAATTTCCTTATCAGATTTTTCTGGAAATACCAATTTTAAATTATTGAACACCACTTTTTTCCGATAACCAATCAAATAATAAACCATCAAATAAACAACATCTGAAATAGCGTATAAAACCCGGAAAGGCAATATGGAAATAAGCCAAATTACCGGATAAACTAATATGTAAACTAGGAAATTCATATATAGCTGCAAATATCGCATTAAATATTTAAATATTTTTGGATTGGTGCATAAACAAAGAAAGGGGTTCAGCATTTTTTTATACTTTCGCTGTTTAAAATTTAAATGCATGAATATAAATATCGCTTTGTTATTAATTATTGCTGCCAATGTGATGATATCCATTAAAGGTTTTAGTGATAATTTATTTTTTGATAAGTATAAATTCCAGATTGGATCAATTTTAAGAGGGGAAAAAGTAAGAATGTTTTCATCGGCATTTTTACATGTAGATTATTTGCATTTAATATTGAATATGTATGTTTTATATATTTTTGCACCTATAATTATTGTTAACCTTGGAGTTGTAAAATTTTTAATTCTTTATTTCGGCAGTTTGCTTGCAGGAAGCATTTTAACGCTCAGTTATCATAAAAAGGAATTGTATTACACCGCAGTAGGTGCTTCGGGTGCCGTTGCGGGTATAATTTATGCAGCTATTTTATTAAATCCAGATATGAAACTAATGCTGATTCTGTTGCCAATTCCAATTCCGGGATATATTTTTGGTATTGGGTATTTGATTTATTCTATTTATGGAATGAAAAATAAAGTGGGTAATATTGGGCACGCAGCACATTTGGGAGGATCTGTTGGTGGTTATGCTTTGATGTTGTTGGTGTATCCCGAAGTATTTTTACAAAGTACCTCTACCGTTATTTTATTGGGAATACCCATTGTCTTATTATTGCTTTTCGGAAAAAGATTCTTATAAAAAAAAACCAAACGAAAGTTTGGCTTTTTTTGAGCGAGAGACCGGGTTCGAACCGGCGACAGTCAGCTTGGAAGGCTGAAGCTCTACCAACTGAGCTACTCTCGCAAATGGTAGGCAAATATACAATCCTTTTAGACTTCCACAAATGTTTTTTTAAGAATTTTTTTCACTTTTCACTGCTCAATTGTCACTTCTTTAAATAGACACTTTAAGTACTGAATATTTAAAACCTTTTTAAATAATGGTATCCCAGTTTTTTATAGCCTTCATTTTCATAAAATCGGTGTGATTTCTCATTCTCAATATAGGTATTTAATTCGGTGGCTTCATAACCAATACTTTGTGCGTAATTGTAAATCCATTCAAATAATTTTTTCCCCAATCCTTTGTTTCTGTGATTTTCGTCAATCACCACATGATCTGGCTCAACTGTTTTTCCACAATAATGACGCGTTAAAAACCAAAGTCCGCTTATGCCTACCAACTCCTCATTTAAAAACACGCCAACACATTTATAATTTTGTGTAATCATTTCCAGCAAGCGTTCTTTTAACACATTTTCAGGCGTATTTGTGTTCAGTTCTCTTAGCAGCGGTAAAATAGAAAATATTTTTTCTTTCTCAATTAATTTAATTTCAAGATGTTCCATATTATATTAATAGTAAATTAGCATCATTGATGTCAATAGTAGGAAAATAATTTCAGAAAAAGAATTGTTTCCTATATTATATGAATTGTCCCAATAATTAATAAACCAAAGATTATTATAATGATACATATTAAAGAAATTTCTGCTCAGGAAACGTTTCCAATCCGCTTGGAAGTATTGCGAAAAAATATTCCCTTGCCTTATGAATTTAACGGCGATTTTGATGAGAATACCTTCCATTTGGGTGCTTTTGAAGATGATGAACTTATCGCAGTTTCCAGTTATATGAAAACGAACAACAGTAATTTTGAAGGAAACCAATACCAGCTTCGGGGAATGGCTACTTTAAAGGAATATCAAGGTTCTGGTGCCGGAAAAATCATGTTGAAACATGCTTTTGTAATTTTAAAGAAAAAAAATACTGCTGTTTTATGGTGTAATGCACGAATAGCGGCTGTTGATTTTTACAAAAAACAGGGATTTCAAACTTTTGGCGAAAAATTTGAGATTTCACTAGTGGGGGAACATTATGTGATGTTTAAAGAATTAAAATAATTAGAATAGGCTTGATAAGGCCATTCAATATCCTTTGATTGTATTTTATATTATAATTAATACCGTTTAAGATATTTCTATTAAAAAAATTACATTAGCTTTGTCTTTATAATTTGTTAAAAATCAATTGCTAGACTACAAATTAATTTTTTTTTCATAGCGCACCAAAATAAATAATGAAAAATATTTTTATACTTATATTTTATTTAGGGTTTTCTTCGCTTTTAATGGGGCAGGAAGCTATTGAGATAAATAAACTGAAATGGGAAGTTCAACGAGAATCGGTTGACACTTCCAGAGTGAATCTTTATTTAAAAATTG
>DAIQBF010000238.1:0-4958 GCA_036781305.1 Lutibacter sp. | reverse complement strand
TCCAGTGCGTATTGCGCCGTGACATAACCGTTAAAATTTTTGTCATAATTTTCATTGGTTTGCAGTAAATTAATTTTTCTGTCGGTATTTTCCATCCTTAACCCAAGCAGGTAAGAAAATTTATCAATTTTATTTCCATATTGCGAATAAAGGGCGTAAATATTTTGCTCAAAATCTAGGTTATTGGAAAAATCGGTATTGTTGTAAAATTGATTTGTTTCAACATCAAATCCCTCAACCAAATAATCTGAATTCAACTGATTTAAACCAACGTTAAAACCAAATTCAAATTGAGAATTTTCGCCTATTGGCAACACATAATCCCCTTTAAATAAAATATCTTTTGAATCATTGTCGGTTGAACTTCTCTCCGGCTCATTTTCAATTAAAGCTGGGAAAATATCAGAGTCAGTAATAAACGACTTGTTGTTTTCAATGCTTTCGTCATATTGGAAATCCAATGTTAATTTATGGCCGTCTTTATTAAAATCATGCATAAAATTTAAGGCATATTCGGTAGTTTTATCTTTTTCATCTTCATTTTCAATTCGTTTATTGGTGCGGGTTAAATTTTTATTGGCATCTAATTCCTTGCTTATATTTGTCGAAACATCCTCTCCATTAGATTCGCGATACAAAACTGTACCGGTTATTGATGTTTTATCCGACAAGAAATATTCCGTTCCAAATCGCACATTGTAATTGTCATTTTTTCTGTCGTATTCCCTTTTTTCATTTCTAAAGTCGGGCGTGTTTACAGATGGAAATAAATAAGTGACATTGCTGCTTGAGTTTCCTGGAGCATTTCTGTAATTATAACCGCCACTGCCGAAATAATTAGCTTTGTTTGTTCTGTAATTTAAATTGGTTGAAGCCTCAAAATTATCGGGATTTCCTGCGGAAGTTGACACCGAGCCGTTAAATCCTTGTGCCTTTCCTTTGCGAAGAATAATATTTAAAATCCCGGCGGTTCCTTCAGCATCGTAACGCGCTGATGGACTCGTAATTACCTCAACTTTTTCAATGGCATCAGCAGGCAATTGCCGCAACGCATCTGTACTGCTTAAACCAACCAATCCTGAAGGTTTTCCGTTTATTAAGATTCGTACATTTTCATTACCGCGCAAACTTACGTTTCCTTCCACATCAACAGAAACTGACGGTACATTGTCCAAAACATCGCTTGCAGTTCCACCTTTTACGGTCATGTCTTTACCAACATTGTATATTTTTTTGTCCAATCTAATTTCAACAGTGCTTTTTTCGGCAACTACCACAACTTCATTTAAATTTTGGGCATCAACTTCCAAGGTAATTGTGCCTAAATCGGTATTGCCCGAAATTTCTTTGCTTTTGAATGTTTTTGTTTTAAATGAAATAAATTCAACCGAAACATCGTAAACACCTTTTGCAATTTGAATGCTAAATTCTCCTTTGCTGTCTGTAATCCCGCCGGTTATTATTTTACCGTCCAAAGATTTAATTACTATTGTAGCGTATTCTAAAGGTTGTTTGGTGTCGTTGTCAATAACTTTACCCGTTAAAATGATTTTTTCGAGAGGATCTGTATTTGTTGCTCCTAAACTAAGGGTTAGAATGCTAAAAATAAATAGAAATATATTTTTTTTCATGAATGATTTATTGGTTAATTATACCACGGTTAATTATCGTACAAAGATAAGTGTTGCCCATGTATTTTTATGTTAACTAGTGTTAACGGCCGTAACTGTAAATGAAGAAGTGCGAGTGATGATCTTTAAAAATCAATACATCATCAACATATTGATTCTCAACAATTTAATTGATAAATTAATATATTGTATGGGCAAAATGATTTTTGAGTTTTAACAGTTAAATTGTTAAGGAAAGCATAAAATTTATAAAATGGTTTTTATGAGTTCAGGCGGACGCCCAATTACGGCTTTGCCATTGTTAATGACAATTGGCCGCTCAATCAATTTAGGATTTTTAACCATTGCGGCGATGATTTCTGAATCCGACAGATTTTTCCCTTTGAAGTTTTCCTTCCAAATTGCTTCGTTTTTTCGAACCAAATCAATAGGGGAGATGCCCAATAATTTTATAAGATCAGTCAATTCGGCTGTTGAAAGCGGTGTTTCTAAATAATTAATAATTTCAAAAGGCAATTTAGATGCTTGTAATATGGCCAAACCTTCTCGGCTTTTTCCGCATCGCGGATTGTGGTAAATTTTCATGAATTTTATTTTTCCAAAAATAACGATTAGTAATTTGGTTTAAACTCTTTTTTATCAAAATCAATTCTTCTGTCTTTTTGGCTTTGGTTAAACCTGTAGGTAAAAGACAATAATATGGTTCTGTATTTATTTTCAATGACGCTTTTAGAAAAATAATTGGTGTTAAATCGGTCTCTGTCAGTTTTTACAGATTTGAATAAATCATCAACAGTTAAACTAATGGAAGCATCTTTGTTAAATAAATCTTTATTAATGGCCGCACTTGCATAAGTGTAGGCTTTTCTTGTGGAATAGGCTCCTTTTGAAATTAAAAAATGTTTGGCATTTATTTGAAAATCAAATACTTTGGGTATTTTTAGTTGTGACAGTAAACTAAAAGCACCATTAAAACTTACCTTATTATAATCTAAAATAATGATTTGATCAGCTGAATTTACCGTTTTATAAACTCCTGATTGCTCAAAATTATATAGATTTATATTTCCGGTAAAGTTTAAACTTTTGGCAGGTTTGTAGATTGTGGTAACATCAATGCCGTAATAATCTACTTTTCCAACATTTATCGGGGTTGTAATAATTTTATTTACGCCATTTATTTGTTCGCCGGTTTCGTAAGTTGCATTTTCCCAATAATCATTATACCTGTTAAAAAACAGGGAGGATGAAAACGTGATTTTATTGCCGCTATAGTTATATCCTAAACTTGAAGCATCAATATAAATTGGATTCAATGCCGGATTTCCAATGTATGATGAAGTTTCGCTATATTTTTGCTCAAAAGGTTGTAATTGACTATAGGATGGGGTAAACAATTTTTTTGAATAACTTAAACTTAAAGTTTTTAAATCATTGATGGAATATTGCAAATAAACAGAAGGTAAAATTTCATTAAATTCATTTTTTTGTGAAGTGTTCAAATTCAAATAATCAACTTTCAGTTCCGTAAATTCAGCCCTTAACCCAATCCCATAATAAAATTTTTCGCCTTCATTTTCAAATTCAATAAATGCCGCATTTACAGTTTCAAAATAATCAATCGTGCGATCTTCTGAAGCATTTGAATATTTGAATGGAACTTCACCAAAATTCCCTTTATACCCAACAGAATATGTTGAACTTTCACCAACAGGGTTTACAAAATTAATTTCAAGAGATGTGTTCTGTAATATATTTTTTTCTGTGTAAGTTTCGTTGGTAAAATTTGCAGGATTGGTGTTTGAGATACTATTTTTAATATCATCGGCATCTTTTGAATAAGAAATGTTAGAGGTTAATTTTCGTCCTTCTTTTTTAAAATTATGTTCAAAGTCAACAATAAATTCAAATAATTCATTCTCAAGTTTTCCAATATGTGTTCTTTCATTTGAGACTGTAGGAATTTTTGAAGCGTCAAAAATAGTTGAAGCCGTTAGCGTGTTGCTTTTATTGACGATGTTTTGAAAATTAACGCTTGTTGAAAGCGTGGTGCTTTTAGAGAGATAGAAATCGGCGCCAATAGTGCCATAAAAAGCATCCTTTTTGCTGTTAAATTCGCTGTTTTCACTTAAAAATGAAGTAGTGTTGCCATTTTCAAAATATTCATTTTCCGAAGCGGCTGAGGTAATTGGATTGCTGTGATTGTAAGATGTATTTATAAAAAAGTTTAGATTTTTTGATTTGTTGTTTAACGTAATTAAGCCTCCGGAATAATCTTTATAGCCACCTGTGGCAGTTAAAGAAGCGTTTAAGCCTTCATCTTTTCCCTTTTTTAAGATGATGTTTATGACACTGAGGGCAGAAGCATCATACTTTGCGCCGGGGTTTGCAATCACCTCAATCTTTTCAATGGAACCTGCAGGCAGAGATTTTAAGGCGTCCGTTTTTGATAACGAAGAAATTTTTCCATTAATCAATACTTGAACATTGCCTTGTCCTTGTACCGTTATTCCTCCGTCTGGATCAACTGAAACGGAAGGTATGTTGTTTAATATATCTGTTGCAACACCACCAGCAGCGGTAATGTCTTTTTCAACATTAAAAACAATTTTATTGGCTTTAAATTCCATGGTCTTTTTTTCGCCAATAATTTCAACCTCACCAAGAATTTCTGTATCCAATTCCAGTTCATGAGTACCCATATTTAAATCTCTGTTTATTTCTGAAATGTTTAGAATCTTTGTTTCGTACGAAATAAATTCTACTGAAACATTGTAATTTCCTTTTTCAACATCAATGGAGAAATTGCCTCTTTGGTTAGTGATACCTCCGAATTTTATTTGATTGGAATCAATACTTTTAAAAACGATAATTGCGTCCTCCAAAGGTTTTTTGGAATCGGCAGCTATTATTTTGCCGGAAATGGTATAGGTGGGATTCGTATCTTTTTGGCTAAAAGTGAGTATTGGGGTAAATATTATTAGCATTAGTAATAGTCTTCTCATAGAAAATAACTTATTATAGGATTCATAGCTTTTTTATTTATCGTTAATTTAACGAATAATATCATTTTTCACAGAGGTAAAAATACAAATTATAGTTAATAAACAACACTTTATTCAATAAAAATTACTATTTGTTGCTAAAGTCTTAGAATAAAGAATAAATAAATCAGAATGAGATTTGGCAAGCGTGTAATTTTTGCAATAATTGTTGGGGAGATTCATAATGTATCCCATGAAATTTTAATGCTGTTGCGGCAACAACATTTTCTTTATTGTCATCAATAAAAATGGCTTTTTCGGGATTGATGTTAAATTTATAAAT
>DAIQBF010000237.1:0-4963 GCA_036781305.1 Lutibacter sp. | reverse complement strand
CAAAACAAAAATTAATAAATTGTTAGTTTTAAAAAATCTTTTTCAGCAAACCCTAAATAATTAAATATAAAATCCAATGGATAAAACGAGAAGGGAGTTTATAAAAAAAACCGCCATAACTGCAAGTATTTTACCTCTTATGAACTTTCCGTTAAGTGCCTGGGCTTCAATCGGTGATGAAACGCAGCTATCAGTTCATGTTTTTTCTAAGGCGCTGCAATTTTTAGATTGCAAATCAACCGGCCAAATGGCTGCCGAAATGGGGTTTTCAGGAGTGGATTTAACGGTTCGCCCCAAAGGCCATGTGCTTCCCGAGTTTGTAAAAACCGATTTGCCAAAAGCAATAAAAAATATCAGAGAAAGCGGTTCAAGCTGTGAGATGATTTCTACGAATATTGAGAGCATTCATAACCCTTTGGATGTGGACATCATAGAAACAGCGGCCAGATTGGGCGTTAAGTATTATCGGCCAAATTGGTATAAATATACCGGTAAGCAATCTATGGCAGATGATTTGGAAATGTACCAACAACAAGTTAAGGAACTCAGTATCCTAAATAAGGAATTGGGAATTACAGGAAGTTATCAAAATAGGGATGGCACAAGTGTAGGTTCTTCTTTTTGGGAAGTTAAAAAGATACTGGAAACGGCTGATCAAGCGCACTATGGTTCACAATACGATATTCGTCATGCCATTGTTGAAGGCGGATTCTCATGGGAGAATGGTTTCCAACTTTTATACCCACATATTAAAGTAATTGTATTGAAAGATTTTAAGTGGGGGAAAGTAAATGGAAAATGGGAAACCATCAACACACCTATTGGAGAAGGCATGGTAGACTTTGATAAATATTTTAAATTATTAAAGAAACACCAACTAAAACCGCCAGTTTCTCTTCATGTTGAATATCCTTTGGGTGGTGCCGAGGAAGGCCACAGCGCAATAGCCGTTGATAGAAAAGTTGTGTTTGATGCCTTGAAAAAGGATCTCAATACCATTCATAGATTTTGGCAGGAAGCATAATACAAATTATTATTTTAAAGAAATTATCTAATTAGATGCGAGAAAAATAAAACTATGACCACAAATAAATTATTTGAAATAAAGGGAAACGTAGCTTTAATTACCGGTGGAAATGGGGGTATAGGCAGAAGCATTGCTATTGGGCTAGCCAAATCAGGTGCTTCGATAGCCATATTTGCTTGCAATATCGAAAAAAACGAAAAGATACTTTCAGAATTAAAAGAAATAGGTATTCCCTGTATGGTTTTAAATATTGATATTACAAATCGTGCTGCTTTAGAACCCGCACTCAAAAAAGTGGAACGAGTATTAGGTTCCATAGGTATTTTAGTAAATAATGCAGGAATTAAATCAATTGGTGGAGGCGTATTAAATGAGACAGAAGAAAATTGGAATAGTGTTATAGATACACAACTAAACGCTGTTTTTTTATTGTCAAAACTGGTTGCAAAATCTATGGTTAGGAACAAACGAGGCAAAATAATAAACATTGGCAGTATGTATTCTTTCTTTGGTTCTGGCAGAATTCCTTCCTATAGCGCCGCGAAAGGTGCGGTGATCCAGCTAACCAAATCAATGGCAATTGAATTGGCACCGCACAATATTCAAGTTAACGCGATAGTTCCCGGTTGGTTTGAAACAGCCATGACGGCTTCAATAAAAACATTATCCATCAATGATGAAATTATTTTAAGAACGCCGGCCGGTCGTTGGGGACAACCAGATGAGATAATTGGTACTGCTATATATTTGGCATCAAAAGCATCTGATTTTGTTACTGGTGAAACTATTAGAGTAGATGGGGGGTATGCTATTCGATAGTAATTTTTTGGCATAAAATAAAATTGGAGGATGTGGTGAATAAATAATCTATGCCCGAAACCAATTAAAAGGATTTTTCAACTTTGTTCATTAATACCTATGGAAACGAATTTAAAAAGCGCAATGGCAAAAGTAAGTACTGGTCCTTCAACTCCCTGAACTAGCCTGTAAGGAAGCGCTTACTGAGCGGAATTGGAAGCTGTATAATGGAGTGAAACGTAATGAAATACTGCTGGAAATGTTGGGTTATTTTTATTTGTGGGCAGTGTCAAGATGTTGCCAGTAAGTTTACAATCACTTTTATCATCATATCCTTATCATTTGGATTACTTTGTGCGATCATTAATGTTAATGCTACCAATGTGCTGTCAGCTATTAATTTATAGCCAGTTGATTTGTATAACAGATTGTTCCGTTCTAAAAACCATACAAATAAAAATGCGCCGATTCGCTTATTCCCATCAATAAAAGAATGATTTTTAACCACAAAATAAAGAAGGTGTGCCGCTTTTTCTTCAAGGGTTTGGTATAGCTCTATTCCATCAAAAGTTTGATAAATATTTTTCAATGATCCTTTAAAAGAATCGTCTTTTTCCTTTCCAAATAAGCCTTCAAATTTCGTTTGCTTGCCTAACTCATTGATTGCATTTCGAGCTTCTTCATAGGTAATTTTTACAACCTCAACATTTCCTGTTTTTGGTAATTTCAGTCGTTGGTGATCATAATCATCTAATAAATCCAAGGCGGTGCTATAACTTGAAATCACTTTAATTAAGCCTTGCGCTTCATCTGTTTCTAATTGGTATTCTGAGATTACTTTTTCCTGAAGTTGAACTATTTTTTTGAATTCGTTTAGTTTCTTATTACTTTCTCTTAATAATTTTTCATTAACAGCATAACCTTTTACTAGATAGTCTTTTAAAATTTTATTTGCCCAGATTCTGAATTGAGTACCTCGTTTAGATTTTACTCTGTAACCTACAGATATAATTACGTCTAGATTATAATGTTCAACTTCTCTAGTGACTTCTCTATTTCCTTCGTTTTGAACTGTCGCAAATTTTGCGACAGTTGTGTTTTTATCTAATTCACCTTCTTTAAAAACATTACTTAAATGTTTACCTAAGGTTTTAATATCTCTATCAAATAATTCAGAAAGCTGCTTACGATTTAACCAGACAGTTTCATCTTGAATGTAAACTTCTACATAAGATAATCCATCATTTGTGCTGTATATAACTATTTGATCTTGTCTGTCCATAACTATCACAAATATAGCATATTTTCACAACCCAAATAGTCCAGAAGGGTTTTTCGCAATGCTTCTTTTAAAGTACTTTGGTATTAATCCCCAATGTTGGCCGAGAAAACAAGAATGATTAGGATAAATTTTAAAAATTCACATTGGGTGTTTAAAAATACACATTGTATTTAACCAACAGCCTTAGATTTTTTATAATAATTTAAACAATACATCCTTTACTTTGATACAAAAAAATAACATCATTGCATTTACTTTGTGACAAAATAAGCATCATTACCCGCTAAACATTCTGTTTAGTTGAGACCATTCTAATGGAAACGGATTAAAAGAGGGCAATGGCAAAAAGTAAATACCACCTTTTCGGTGGTTTTTACTGTGCGGAATTGGAAGCTGTATGGAGTGGAGTGAAACGAAATGGAATACTGCTGGAAATGGGTGGAAAATTGGACTGATTAACGGTTTTGTATTATTTTTTGTGCTACGAAATAATCGGATGTTATACCAGCGTATCAATATTTTTAATGAATGTTTGTCGGTTTGTTATTTGGTTTAAGCATGTCGATTTTTCTTTGGATGCTTAGCTCCGCACGCCTGCCATTTACAGTGATTCTCATATAAATATACAAAAAAAAATAAAACGACCTCTCGGAGGCCTAATAAAATCAATATATCCAGAACAATTCGGTGTCAGTTGTAAAAATTCCCTAACTGACATCGAATTAGCCCCTTTCTATATGTGTTTATATGGTGTTTTTTGGTAGTTTGCAAAAATTAAAAAACCCTGTAAATCAACGATTTACAGGGTTTTCAGCGGAGAAAGAGGGATTCGAACCCCCGGAGGTGTGACCCTCAACAGTTTTCAAGACTGCCGCAATCGACCACTCTGCCATTTCTCCATTAGCGAGGGCAAATATAGAACCCTTTTTTGTTTTTCTGAAACTTTTTAGTGTTTTTTTTAGGATATTTTTCAGCTTAAATTTGAGTACATTTGTTGCCTTAAATAAGCAGATGAGCCCAATTTTAGAAATAGTCGTATTAATTGTGATAGGTTTTGTTGCGGGTATTATTAATACCATTGCTGGCGGAGGCTCATTATTAACCTTGCCCATTCTTATTTTTCTGGGATTGCCGCCAAATGTGGCCAATGGCACAAACCGAATTGGCGTGTTGTTTCAAAGCATTTCAACGACTGCCGGATTTAAAAGCAAAGGGATTCTCACGTTTCCTTTTAGCATATACGTCAGTCTTTCTGCGCTAATTGGTGCGCTAATTGGCGCCCAAATTGCAGTTGACATCAAAGGCGAAATCTTTAACAGAATCTTGGCCATTGTCATGGTATTGGTGGTGGTTTATATGGTTTTAAATCATAAATACAAACAGTTTAATTTATTGGAACGCACTACGGGCAAGCATTTGTGGCTAAGTGTGTTTCTTTTCTTTTTTGTCGGGATTTATGGCGGATTTATACAGGCAGGCGTTGGTTTTATGATGTTGTTGGTGCTCTCTTCCGTAAATAATATTTCATTGGTAAAAAGCAATGCCATTAAGGTCACCGTAACCTTGGTTTTTACCGTTGCTTCGCTCGCGATTTTTTTGGCGAATGATAAAGTCAATTGGGAATATGGTTTGCTTCTCGCCATAGGAAGCGCCGCGGGAGGTTGGTTTGCCAGCCGTTGGTCCGTAAAAAAAGGCGATGGTTTGGTAAAAATATTTATGATTGTGATGGTGGTCATTATGGCAATCAAACTCTGGTTTTTTTAAAATTTTATGGGTTTACCTGCCTTTTTGGAGGGCGTTACCCTGCGGGTCGGGCTTTTCGTTCCAAACTTTTTTCGCTGAAAAAGCTCAAAAAG
>DAIQBF010000236.1:0-5033 GCA_036781305.1 Lutibacter sp. | reverse complement strand
TCTGTGTATCAAAATTTGTTATGCTCGTTTCATCTGTTTAAATTTTATTTTTTTGCGGTAACAGATGCTGTTCGCCTATAATCATTCCTTTTTGTGTCAAAATTTGTAATGCTCGTTTCATCGTATTTTATTCAATAAAAAAGGACTTACCGCGAGATAAGTCCTTTTGTTATATATTTTAAATATAAATATAATAGTTCTGGCCCGCTTAAAAATTAAGAGAGTTCCACCACCAATTAGTATTTGTATTTTTCAGGTTCATTGTTTGGCAAATTTAGCATAGATTTTTAAATACGCAAATTAAATGGGTAATTTATTTTGTGTATTTTTGTTGAAAACCTTTCAATGAAAACAGTTAAAACAATTATATTCATTTCCTTTTTGCTTATTTTTTCTTCCATAAATGCACAAGAAAAAATAATAGGAAACAAAAATGTAACCACAGAAGACCGAAATCTGTCAAAATTCATAAAAATTGAAGTCATTGACGATATCACTGTTTTACTGGTTTATAACGACAAGCAATCCGTTACTGTTGAAACAGATTCCAATTTACAGGAAGTTGTTGTTACCGAAATTATCGAAGGCACACTTATTATAAAAACAAGTTCCAGGATTATTCGGCCAAAGGAATTAACCGTCCATTTGAATGTAAATAAAGATTTGAAGGAAATTTTTGCCTATAACAAGGCCAATATAAAATCGAAAAATGCACTGCGAATAGATTCATTAACCATAAACGCTTTTGACAATTCTGATTTCAGTTTAAAACTGAATTCAAAAATTGTTCGCGTAAATGCCAAAAAATCAAGTGATTTGAATTTGGAAATTTTATGCGATGATGCTTTTCTTACTTCCGAAGAGTCCAGCAATTTAAAAGGAATTATTGACGCAAAAAATACAATTATTCACACGTTAGACAGGGCTTCTGTTAATTTAAGCGGAACCACAACAAGTTTGGAAATAGAAACTTTACACAACAGTGCTTTTAAAGGTAAAGATTTTAAAGCTTCAACTGCCACGATAAACACTTCAAATAATTCAAGTGCTTACATAAATGCTACAGAAACTATAGATTTGTCAATAAATAACTCAGGGGAAGTTTATTTGTATTCAAATCCAAAAATCACTGTGACCGAATTTTTTGATAAAGCCAGTCTTTTTAAAAAGCAATAACTAAACAATTATAAAAATAATATTTTGGGAGTTCCCCCGCCGAAAAGGCGGGGTCGGGTTTTACGCTACAATCTTTTTTTCTTCGCCTATCGGCGAATCAAAAAAGGATTTTCACTTCAACCCCTAACTCGAATTAGGATATTAAACAGTAGAAGTTCAATATTAAAAGTAAAAAGTTTTCTCTTCCAAACCTTTTGCCTTTGCACCCATCTTCGGTCTTCAAACTTTTTATTATTTAATTAAATCAAACTCAAAATCTGGACTACAATTATCAACAACACCATGGCAATCGGATAAACTGTTGCGTAAGCAATAGCGGGCGCATCTGAATCTACCATATTATCCGTCGCTGCCAATCCGGGCGTGCTGGTCATGCTTCCCGTGAGGGTTCCAAGCAAAACGAGCAAGTTTATTTTGTAGAAATACCGGGCAGCAATCGTTGTGATTATCATAGGAATAATGGTAATGATGGCGCCGTAAACAAATAATTCCACACCGTATTTCTGAAAAGTGCTTTCAAGGTGGGAACCTGCGCTGGTGCCGACTGCCGCCAAAAAAAACAACAATCCGATCTGTCTTAATATCTGGTTTGCCTCTCCGGTCATTGTCCACATAATCGATCCGGTTTTCCCTATCCTGCCCAAAATAAGCGCCACAACTAAAATTCCGCCTGTTAATCCGAGCCCGAATGAGAAACCCCAAAAATTAACACTCATCTCCCCCACCAAAATTCCCAGAATAATTCCTAAAGCTATCGGTAAAAAATCGGTACTTGAAAGTTTGTCGTTACCAAAAATACGGCTTACTTCTTCCATATTTTCTTTGGTGCAAATAACAATTAACTTGTCTCCAAATTGTAATTTTAAGGATGGACTCGGTGAAATATCAATTCCAGATCTCCTAACACGGGTTATTGTAGCGTAAAAGTTTTTAAGTTGGGGTAATTGCCCCAATGTTTTTTTAACCACTTCTTTATTGGTAACCAAAATGGAGCGGACATCATATTTGATATCTAAGGGAATTTCTTTTTTGGTTTCAGGGCCCACAAGCAATTTTACTCTTTCCAAAGCTTCATTCGACCCCACAGCTCTCACGGTATCTCCTTTTTGTAAAATAATTTCGGCTTCTGGAATAATAACCGTATTTTGATGCATAATTCTGGAAATTACAGCCTTGGTCATAAAACGAATGTTTAAATCTCCCAAGCTTTTACCTATTACATTTTCATTTTCAACAACAAAATGCTTCGACAAAATATCTGGATACTGGGACAGCATCTCAGAATTATATTTTTTTTTCTGATCATTTATATTGATTCTAAGAATTTTGGGTAAAAAATTAACAAAAAGAATGACACCAATAACTCCAAAAGGATAACCAATGCCATAACCGATGGATGCCAAAGGGGAACCTGTGATATCAATGGCAGTTGCCAAACCTGGCGTGCTGGTTAATGCGCCATTTAACAATCCGATAGCCAAATTTTTGTCAACCCCTAAAAAGTGTGAAATCAGAAAAGTAATTAATCCTGCGCTAAGAATAAGCAATGAGGCCAACATGGCCAATTCGCGTCCGTTTCTTTTAAACGATTCGAAAAAACTGGGTCCTGCCTGTATTCCAATGGTAAAAATAAACAGTACCAAGCCAATATATTGAAAATCTATGGGAACAACCACCCCGTAATGACCAAAAAATAAGGCCACAAAAATTACGGCAGAAACGTCCAAAGAAATCCCTTTAATCTTAATTCGCCCAATAATAAAACCGATTAAAATAATCAGAAACAACACAAAATAACTACTTGAAAGCAAACTCATAACCTTAATTTAATTAGGCAAAATTAAATACTAAATAGGTTGGTTTCCTATTATTGACGTTACTATTTACGAAAACGATTGCAATAATTAATTGATAAAAAGAGGCTGCCTAAAAAAGTCATTTTTTAATCTTAAAGGACGCTAGCTTTTTTGCAAGGGATGCAAAGTGCTGATTTTAAAAATCTAACATTTTGCGAACCTTGCGGTTTCTTGCGAGCCTTGCGGTTAAGCCAACTTTTTGACAGCCTCGATTTATAATTTCTTTGCTATTTTAGTGCAGTGATCCTAAATAACGTTCGGCATCCAAAGCAGCCATACATCCCGTGCCCGCATCAGTGACCGCCTGTCTGTATTCTTTATCCTGAACATCGCCGGCAGCAAAAACACCCGGCAAATTTGTTTTGGTAGATTTCCCTTTTGTAATTAAATAACCCGTTTCGTCCATATCCAAAACACCTTTAAATATATCGGTATTTGGCACGTGCCCAATAGCAATAAAAATACCGGTTATCTCAATAACTTCCTTTTTACCCGTTTTATTATTAACAACGCGAACACCTTCAACCACCTTTGCGCCTAAAACCTCATCGATTTCGGTATTGTACCGCACTTCAATGTTTGGGGTTGTTTCAACCCTGTGCTGCATCGCTTTTGACGCCCGCATATAATCTTTACGAACTAAAATTGTTACTTTTTTACAAAGGTTGGCCAAATAAGTTGCTTCCTCGGCAGCCGTATCACCAGCGCCAACCACCACCACTTCCTGTCCTTTATAAAAGAAACCGTCACAAGTTGCACAGGCTGAAACGCCTCCGCCAATTAAACGTTGTTCACTTTCTATTCCCAAATATTTTGCTGTGGCTCCTGTTGAAATAATAATGGTATTTGCTTCAATTTGAATAGACTCATCTACAGTTACTTTATGGATACCGCCAACTTCTTTACTTAATTCTACGCCGGTTACCATTCCAAATCTAACTTCAGTCCCAAAGCGTTCCGCTTGTTTTTTTAAATCTTCCATCATCGCAGTTCCATCAGTTCCATCCGGATATCCAGGAAAATTATCGACTTCAGTTGTGGTGGTTAACTGCCCTCCCATTTGCATTCCCGTGTACATCACCGGTTTTAAATCTGCTCTAGCGGCATAGATTGCAGCGGTATATCCAGCAGGACCAGATCCAATTATCAAACATTTTATTCTTTCAATTTTATCAGACATGATTAACTTTTTATTTTTATTAAGTAGCAAATTTATGGCAATTAATTATAAATTAGCTCCTTTGTCCATTATTTTTTATGATGCCACTATAACCAGATATAATAAGGAACAAACTTTATAAAATGAATTGAAATTTCACCTAAATTTGACTGTTTTAATTTAAATAAAATGAACGAAACCAAAACCATAGATTCGTTGGAGAATCTTGAAAATATCTTAAGGGAAACGACTGCCGTTTTGATATATTTTTCGACAAATTCATGCAATGTTGGAGAAGCCTTGGAGCCCAAAGTTATTCATTTATTGAATACCTATTTTCCAAAAATGGATTTTTATAAAATTGATATGAATTTTTCTCCTGAAATAGCTGCAAAATACAGTGCTTTTGTGGAACCCACCATCTTGGTTTTTTTTGAAGGCAAAGAAACCATCAGAAAAAGCAGAAATATTGGCATCAATGAATTACAATCTGCAATTTTAAGACCCTACAAACTTATTTTTGAATAATTACTTGTTAAACCTATTTTTAGTTTTATATTTGCACACCGAAATTAAAGTGAACTTATTATTCGGGGTGTAGCACCGTGACAAGCACGGCATAAACTACGCTCAGAAAAATTGAAATTAAAAGCACCTTCGGGGTGTAGTACCGTGACAAGCACGGCATAAACTACGCCCAGATAAATAGAAATAAAACGCCTTCGGGGTGTAGTACCGTGACAAGCACGGCATAAACTACGCCCAGATAAATAGAATTAAAAGCACCTTCGGGGTGTAGCGTAGCCCGGTTATCGCGCCTGCTTTGGGAGCAGGAGGTCGCA
>DAIQBF010000235.1:0-5046 GCA_036781305.1 Lutibacter sp. | reverse complement strand
GGGAACACTTTTCCATCTTCACCAACTTTGAAAACTTTACGGATACAAGGCAAACAAAGTTTGATACCATTTATACCGAATCAATAACCAATCCTGTTTTCCGGGACATTTACGCACCTGTTGACGGATTTGTTTTCAATGGCGGTTTTAAAATTAAACTATAATTCGTCCGGCACCTTATTGAGATTACTTTTAAATTTAATCCTTAAAGTTAATAAGCACTTTTTATATGCAGAGATTTCGGTTCGCGGGATACGAACCAAGGAGTAAGCTATTCTTAGAATGCTTAAAAAAATTAAGAAAGCCGCAGAATTGATTGATAAGAACAAAAAAAAAACCCAAAAAGAATACAACTCAATGCTCAAAGTTTATAAGTTACCGAAGTAAAATGCCAGGAGAAATTTTGATACCGTTACCAGTAAATTTATTGGTCCAAAACAATCATAAAATACACAAACAGCATCAACATCAACAAAAATCAATAGCAGAAAATGGATAAAACATACCGACAAATTCTCAAATGGGGCGATAAACGAGAACAAGTTATTGCACCGATGATGATTGAAGTGCTAAAAGAAAAATTAGGGGTAACCGACACTGATTTTGAAACAAAATATCTCAGTGGGCAACAAGAAATTAAACTCGAAAAAAAATCAGCCCTAAAACAAGAACAAATAGATTTTATTAAAAATATTGTTGGAGAAGAAAACATATTAACCGACGATTTTTCCCGCGCCAATTTTTCTTACGGTAAATTTTATGCCGAACTGTTAAAATTGCGCTTAAATGAAATCCCCAATCCGCCCGACATCGTAGTTTCGCCTAAAAATGATGACGACATCATAAAAATAGTGGCTTTTTGCAACAGCCATAAAATTCCGATTATACCCGTAGGCGGTCAATCTTCGGTTACAGGCGCATTGCAAACCCCAAGTGGCGGAATTGCGCTCAACCTCACAAAACACCTGAATAAGGTGCTTAAAATTAATGAGTTAAACAAAAGTGCTACCGTCCAAGCTGGCATATACGGACCGTTATATGAAGAAGAATTAAATAAAAAAGGATATTCTTGCGGACATTTTCCGCAATCTTTTGAATTTTCTACCGTTGGCGGTTGGCTTGCGGCAAAAGGAGCGGGACAAGCATCAACCGGATACGGAAAAATTGACGATATGGTTCTTTCCATAAAAGCAGTTACGCCAGCAGGAATTATTGAAACGAAAGAATTCCCGAAAACGGCGCAAGGCTGGGATATTTTTCCGCTTTTTATAGGTTCCGAAGGCACTTTGGGCATCATTACAGAGGTTACTATGAAAGTCCATAATTTCAAGCCCGAAAATACTTCGTTTGCCTCCTTTATTTTTAAATCTTTTGAAGACGCCACAACGGCCATGCGAACCATCATTCAAAGCGAATGCGGATTGCCTCATTTATTTCGAATTTCAGACCCTTCAGAAAGTGACATCGCCTTTAAAACAAAGGGTTTCGACAATACTTTTCAAGATAAGATTTTGAAAATGTTTGGCTACTTTCCAGGAAAAAGATGCTTGATGTTTGTTGCTGTTGAAGGTCAAAAAGAATACACCAAACTTGTTGTGAAAAACAGCAAAAAAATTGCAAAAAAATATGGGGCGATGTCAATTGGACAAGGTCCCGTAAAAAAATGGCTCGAACAAAGATATTCAAGTGCCTATTTGAGAGAGCCTTTAATGGATGCCGGAATTATGACAGACACTTTAGAAACTTCCGTGACTTGGGAAAATATGTTAAAAGTATGGGATTCGGCTCATAAATACGTGAATTTGCGACCAAAAACCGTTCTTATGATTCACATTTCACATGTTTATGAAAATGGGGCAAACCTGTATTTCACCTTTTTAAGCCCCATGAAAAAAGGAGCAGAAAAAGACGATTTTATTCAGTTCCACAAAGGATTGGTTGAGACAATTATGGAAAACGGAGGTTCCTTGTCACACCATCATGGCGTTGGAAGGGTTTTAGCGCCTTGGATGGAAAAACAGTTAGGCAAAACTTCAATGCAGGCAATGCAAGCGATAAAAAATCATTTCGACCCAAATAATATTATAAATCCCGGCGGAACATTGGGGCTTAAATAAAAAGTATTTATAAAATGACAGTATCCGAAGAATTAATTTTATCCATAGATATAGGAACACAATCAGTGAGGGCCGTATTAATAGATTTAAACGGAAATATTCTTGAAATAATTAAAACCCAAATTGAGCCTTATTTTTCCGTAAAACCAGGTTGGGCAGAGCAGCAGCCTGAATATTTTAGGGATCAGATGTTTGAAACTTTAAAAAAGCTTTTTAAGGAAACTAAATTTGAAAAAGAAAGAATAAAAGCCGTTGCCGTAACAACCCAAAGAGGTACCATGGTTAACTTGGACAAAAATGGAGATTCACTTCGTCCCGCTATTATGTGGCTCGACCAAAGGCAGGCTGAACTGGGAAATTATCCGGGAAAAATGATGCAGTTTACCTTACGGGCTGTAAATATGCGAGAGTCTGTAATTCACGCCGTAAAAAACGGAGAAGTAAATTGGCTAATTCAAAATACACCTGAAATCTGGGAAAAAACCCATAAATATTTATTGCTTTCCGGCTATATTAATTATATTTTGACAGATGAGTTTAACGAATCCATTGGGAATTTGGTGGGTTATTTGCCTTTCGATTACAAAAAACAAGAGTGGACCAATGAAAAACACATGAACTATAAAATGTTTCCTGTGGAGAAAGAAAAGCTCCCAAATCTTGTAAAACCTTCACAAATTTTGGGTTATATAACAGCAAATGCTTCCGAAAAAACTGGAATACCTGAGGGTTTACCGGTAATTGCAGCAGCATCCGATAAAGCCTGTGAAGTTTTGGGCTCGGGAATTTTTGAACCCAATGTCGCTTGTTTAAGTTATGGAACAACAGCTACGGTTCAAACCACTCGCAGCAAATACATTGAAATTACTCCCTTTTTTCCCGCATATCCAAGTGCAATTCCAGCGTTTTTTAATACCGAAGTGATGATTTATCGCGGATTTTGGATGATCAATTGGTTTAAAAAAGAATTTGGATATCGCGAAATGCAAATTGCAAAAGAAACAGGGCAACAACCAGAGCAATTATTTGATGAAATGATAAAAGACATTCCGCCAGGGTCGATGGGATTAACACTGCAACCCTATTGGTCTCCCGGCGTAAAAATCCCCGGAACAGAAGCAAAAGGCGCAATCATTGGCTTTGGCGATGTTCACACAAGAGCGCATATTTACAGGGCAATTCTTGAGGGCTTGGCCTATGCATTGAAAGAAGGGCTGATAAGAACTGAAAAGAGAACGAAAATTCCCATTAAAAAGATTGTTGTTTCAGGCGGCGGTTCGCAAAGCAAACAGGCCATGCAGCTTACCGCTGATATTTTTGGGAAAACTGCAATAAGACCGCATACCTACGAAACATCTGCATTGGGAGCCGCAATAAATGCCGCTGTAGGAATGAAGTTTTTTGAAAATTACAGCGATGCGGTAAAAGCAATGACCCGAATAGGGGAAATTTATGAACCCAATAATAAAAATGAAGAAATATACCGTAACCTGTTTAAAAACGTATATTTAAAAATGTATAAAAAACTGCAGCCCTTATATAATGAGATTAGAAATATTACCGGGTATCCTAAAAAATCATAAACCCGTGGTTGCTGTTAAAAATCGGAAAAATTACTGGTTAACAATAACTTAAGATTTCTATTTCTCAATTATATTTTCGAAATAAACCTGCTTAAACTAAAAAATACCTTATAAACTTGCATAAGTCTTATAGGGTTTATCATAAATCTTTATAGTTTTATCATCAATTTTAACTTCCTTAAAAACAGCCCTGTCTTTTGTTTGTTTTTGATCATAAACTTCTTCCATTTCTAAAACCGGAGATAGACACACATCCTGATTTGCTGCCAACGCAACCCATTCATCACGTGTTTTTGTTTTGAATAGTTGTTCCAATTTCTTCTTATCAAAAACACCCGATATTAAATCTTCGCTATTGGAAGTTTTCCATAATGGCCTATTTACCATCTCGCAAAATGAATTCCAAAACTTCATTTCAAAAGCTGCCAATGCAATCCATTTGCTGTCGGCACATTCATACACATTATAATTTACCATAAAACCGCTTAAAAACGGGGTTTTTTGATAGTTGGCGTTTCCCTGTAACATTCCATGCGCTATGGCTCCAAGGGAAATGGTGGCATCAGAAATAGATAAATCAATATATTGGGCTTTTTGATGAATTTTTTGCGCCAACAATCCGCTTGTGCAGGCAGCAACAATCATATACGCACCACCAGAAATATCAGCAATTTGAAATCCGGGAATTACCGGTTTTCCATTTTCGTCTTTATTCAAACTCAGCAAACCGGTAGTTGCCAAATAATTTAAATCGTGGCCCGCTTTATCTTTTTTTTCTCCTGTTTGTCCATATCCGGTAACAGAAATATAAACGATATTCGGATTAATTTCACTTAGCTTTTCAAATGATAAATTAAAAGCAGCCATCGTTCCCGGGCGAAATTGCTCAATCAATACATCCGTTTTTTTTATTTCTTCCACAAGTTGCCGATAGCCTTCAGCCGTTTCATAATCTGTAATTAATTGCTTTTTTGTGCAGTTCAACGAATGAAATAAGGTAGAAACACCGTTTATTTGAGGCTGATAAAACCTTGTGTAATCCATCCGCTTCGGACTTTCCACTTTGGTGACTTCAGCGCCCAGCTGGCTTAACAAATGGGTTCCCAAAGGCCCTGGCAACAAACGGGTAAAATCAATAATTTTTATGCCGCTTAATGGCTGAATTTCTTTCATGGAAAATAATTTTTTTGCTAAACGCTAATTTAAATAATAAAATAATGATTGTTTTGGGCGTTTCCCACCGCCGAAAAGGCGGGGGGTCGGGCTTTCCGTTGCAAGTCCTCGCGCGCCAAAAAGCGCGACTGTGGGCTTTACACTTCAATCCCTAACGCAATTAGGATGTACTA
>DAIQBF010000234.1:0-5054 GCA_036781305.1 Lutibacter sp. | reverse complement strand
ATCAATACCGATGGCATTGAAATTATTGAGGATGAAAAAACATTTTTTTGGAGCGGCAAATACCGCAACGATTTAAATTCGAGAGATACTTTAATTACCGATTTAAATGTATTGGCAAATTTTAAACCGATTGTTCCAGAAAATTTTATAGATACCGATTATTTAATCTTGGGAAATTTACACCCGGCCGTGCAGATGTCAGTCATCAAACAGATTCCTGTTCGTCCGAAATTGGTGGTGTTGGACACGATGAATTTTTGGATGGACAATACCTGGAGCGAGTTGATGGAAGTGATTGCAAAAATAGATGTGATTACCATAAATGATGAAGAGGCACGCCAGCTTTCAGGAGAATACTCTTTGGTAAAAGCAGCTCAAAAAATCCAGAAAATGGGACCAAAACATGTGGTCATCAAAAAAGGAGAACACGGTGCCTTGTTGTTTAATGGCGACAATGTGTTTTTTGCACCTGCGTTGCCATTGGAAGAAGTTTTTGATCCAACCGGAGCTGGTGATACTTTTGCGGGTGGATTTATAGGATATATTACCAAAACCGAAGATATCTCGTTTGAAAACATGAAACGCGCCGTTATTTCGGGCTCAAATTTGGCTTCATTTTGTGTGGAGAAATTTGGTACCGAGCGAATGGAAAATTTAACGCACGATGAAATTCAAAAAAGATTATTGCAATTTAAACAACTAACTCAATTTGATATTGAATTAAGTTAATATGAATTCCGCTTATGTGCGGAATTTTTTTATTGAATTACGACTAATACTACTACTATGAGTGACGCTATTAAACACGAATGTGGAATTGCAATGGTACGGTTATTAAAACCGTTACAATATTATAAAGACAAATATGGAACTGCGTTTTACGGCTTAAACAAAATGTATTTGTTGATGGAAAAACAGCACAATCGAGGTCAGGATGGTGCAGGTTTGGCGAGCATAAAATTTAACGTGGCACCAGGAACGCGGTATATTAGCCGGATTCGCTCTAATGAAGACCAGCCAATTCAAGATATTTTCGATCAAATTAACGGCCGATTAAACAATTTAAATATCGAGTTTCCCGATAAAATTGACGATGTACAGTGGCAATTGAACAATGCGCCTTATATTGGAAATTTGTATTTGGGACACGTGCGTTACGGTACTTTTGGCAAAAACAGCATTGAAAGCGTTCACCCATTTTTGCGCCAAAGCAACTGGATGCATAAATGTTTGATTGTTGCAGGAAACTTCAATATGACCAATTCTAAACGCTTGTTTAAAGATTTGGTTGATATTGGACAACATCCGAAAGAAATGACTGATACAGTAACTGTAATGGAAAAAATTGGTCATTTTATTGATGATGATGTTGCTAAGTTGTATGAAAAAATCAAGAAGGAATTTGGCGTTACCAAAAAGGAAGCTTCGCCTATGATCGAGGAACGTATCAACATCAAAAAAATCTTAAAAAAATCGGCAAAAAATTGGGATGGCGGTTATGCTATGGCGGGTTTATTGGGTCATGGCGACGCCTTTGTATTGCGCGATCCTTCGGGAATACGGCCTGCATTTTATTACGCTGATGATGAGGTTGTGGTGGTGGCTTCGGAACGCCCGGCAATTCAAACCGTTTTTAATGTTGCCATTGGGGATGTTAAGGAAATAGAAAGAGGCCACGCCCTAATCGTAAAGCGAAGCGGTAAAATTTCTATGGCTAAAATCAAGGAACCGCTGCCAAAAAAAGCCTGCTCTTTTGAGCGAATTTATTTTTCAAGGGGAAGTGACGCCGATATTTATAACGAGCGTAAAAATTTAGGAAAGTTGGTATTCCCTCAAATTGTAGAGAAAATAAAAGGCGATTTAAAAAACACCGTTTTTTCGTACATTCCAAATACCGCGGAAACCTCCTTTTACGGTTTGCGCGAAGCTGCAGTGGATTTTTTAAACGTGAAAAAAACTGCCGCCATTTTAAAAGGACAACGCAGCTTATCGGCCGAAAAAGTGACCGAAATACTGGCGGAAATACCACGCTTTGAAAAGCTGGCCGTCAAAGATGCAAAACTTCGGACTTTTATTGCCGATGACACCAGCAGAGATGATTTGGTGGCGCATATTTACGACGTTACCTACGGCATAGTGAAACCAACCGACAATTTGGTGATTATTGATGACAGTATAGTGCGCGGAACAACGCTGAAGAAAAGTATTATTAGAATTTTGGACAGATTAAACCCTAAAAAAATTATCATTGTTTCCTCGGCACCACAAATCCGTTATCCCGATTGTTACGGAATTGATATGGCTAAATTGGGCGATTTTATTGCTTTTAGGGCTGCTTTGGAATTGTTGAAAGAAACCAAACAAGATCATATCATTCAAGAGGTTTATGTAAATTGCATTAGCCAAAAACATTTGGAAGATATGGAATTAAAAAACGAGGTAAAAGCTATTTACGACCAGTTTACCGATGAACAAATCTCCGATAAAATTGCCGAAATGTTAAAAACACCGGAAATTAATGCGGAAGTTGAAATCATCTTTCAATCGGTTGAAAATTTACACATTGCTTGTCCGAACCATTTGGGCGATTGGTTTTTTACGGGCGATTATCCAACTCCCGGCGGAAATCGCGTGGTAAATGATGCCTTCATTAATTTTTACGAAGGAAGTGATAAAAGGGCGTATTAATATTGAATATTAAAGGTAAATATTAGAAGTAGGGACAGGTCACGACCTGTCCGTTCTAAAAGCAATTTATCAAATAAGCAGTCTTCGTTATTTAAAAAAATATCAAATAATTGAAGTATCGAATTCACTGCGGAATCAACTATTTCCCTATATTTAGCATTGGTTAAAAATTGGATTCCAAAATAGGCAATTCGGATTTCAATGAACAATAATATAGCAGCTTCAACCATTTATTTTGAAAGATATTTTACTGATTACGCCTCCATTTACGCAATTAAATACGCCTTATCCAGCTACGGCCTATTTAAAAGGGTTTTTGAATACAAAAAATATCAGTTCTTTTCAGATGGATTTGGGCATTGAGGTGATTCTGGAACTTTTTTCTAAGGAAAGTTTGCGAAAATTCTTCGATTTTGCTTTTGAGAATGACCAGATTGCCTCTGAAAATGCGCGTCGAATTTATGCGTTGAAAGACGAATATTTAAAAACCATTGGGGATGTGATTGGTTTTTTACAGGGAAAAAACCAAACGATTGCAAGGCAGATTTGCACTTCTAATTTTCTTCCTGAAGCTTCCAGATTTGCTGAACTTGATGACTTGGAATGGGCTTTTGGAACGATGGGAATTCAGGATCAGGCAAAACATTTGGCCACTTTATACCTCGAAGATTTATCTGATTTTATGGTGGAATGTATCGACGAAAATTTTGGTTTTAGCCGTTATGCCGAAAGATTGGGACAAAGCGCCAATGATTTTAACGAGTTGTATGAAAATTTGCAAAAGCAAATTACCGTTATTGATGAGATTTCGCTGAAAATTTTGGGTGAAAAACTAAAAGTAATTCAGCCTAAACTGGTTTGTTTTTCTGTGCCTTTTCCAGGCAATTTGTACAGTGCTTTCAGGTGCGCGCAATTCATCAAAAAAAATTATCCGAAGATAAAAGTGGGGATGGGCGGCGGATTTCCAAACACAGAATTGCGTAGCGTTACTGATGTTCGTGTTTTTGACTTTTTCGATTTTATTACCCTGGATGACGGCGAATTGCCGGTTGAATTGCTGCTGTCAAATGTGTTGCATCCTTCTTCAGACAATCCCGATTTTAACAAATTCAAAAGAACTTTCTTGAAGGAAAACGGAAAAGTGGTTTACAACAATTTGTCCGTTAAAAATGACTACAAACAAGTTGATGTAGGCACGCCCAATTATGCCGATTTGCTGCTCAGCGAATATATTTCCGTTATAGAAATTGCCAATCCTATGCACAGTTTGTGGAGCGACGGCCGTTGGAACAAACTCACCATGGCGCACGGCTGTTATTGGGGAAAATGCACTTTTTGTGATATTTCTCTCGATTACATTAAATTATACGAACCCATCGCCGCAAAATTGTTGGTGGATCGCTTGGAAGAAATTATTGCGCAAACCGGCGAAAAAGGCTTTCATTTTGTGGATGAAGCAGCGCCTCCTGCCTTGATGCGCGCTTTGGCGATAGAGATTATCAGAAGAAAAATTACGGTGACTTGGTGGACGAATATCAGGTTTGAGAAAAGTTTCACCAAAGATCTTTGTGTTTTGTTAAAAGCATCGGGCTGTATCGCAGTTTCGGGCGGAATTGAAGTGGCTTCCGACCGATTGCTGGGAATGATTAAAAAAGGCGTAACGTTGGAGCAAGTGGCGCAGGTGACCAACAATTTCACCAATGCGGGCATTATGGTTCATGCTTATTTAATGTATGGTTTTCCAACACAAACTGTTCAGGAAACGGTGGACAGTTTGGAAATGGTGCGGCAATTGTTTGAATTGGGCACCATAAAATCGGGATTTTGGCACCAGTTTTCGTTGACAACCCACAGCCCGATTGGTTTAAATCCTGCGGAATACGGCATTTTTCCCGATTATAATGAAATCACTTTTGCCAATAACGACATTCAGTTTAAAGACAAAACACAAATTAACCACGATAAATTCAGCTTCGGATTAAAGAAATCTATTTTCAATTTTATGCACGGCCTTGGTTTTGAATCGCCGTTGCAAGATTGGTTCGATTTTAAAATTCCGAAAACCACTATCAAAAATGATTTCATGCAACAATGCTTGGAAGCAGCACCCTATTTAATTGTAAAACCTTCGGCAAAAATTATTTGGCTGGGCAAAACGCCATTGATTTCTGAACTTACAAAATCTAAAAAAGGAAAATCGAAACAACTGCTTCAACTTACTTTTCACGATAAAACAGACAACACTCAGGTGCAAATGGAAAAAGAAAATGGCGAATGGTTTTTTGCTGTTTTTTAAAAATTGTCTATTCATCATAACTAATTTTTGATTTTTTCAGTCTTAAAATTAGACTATGAAATTTATTTTG
>DAIQBF010000233.1:0-5074 GCA_036781305.1 Lutibacter sp. | reverse complement strand
GATATACAACCTTTCAATCCACCCTTACCATTTTCCTACCATCCAAAATTTTTGGAACACATTGGCTTCTTTGTCCAATTTTACCATAGCATGGATTATTACAATATTTACTTTAATCATCAAATTGATACCATTCGCTTTGGTTTAATGACTGAGATTTTAAGATTTTAAATAGGGTTGACTAAAAAAATAACTTTAAATTTTACTTAGTAAAAAAATATAAATGATAAAAAAAAAACAGCAGATGTAAAAGAATTTCGGTGATGCAGAACCATTCGCCACGCATAAACTTGAGGAATCCATTAAAATAAGTGATGTCATGACGAAAAGAATCCAAACAATCTCAAAATATATTTGTCCTATAATTTATGGCGGAAATTCATCTGATGCAATATTTGGCAAAGCATTTTTCTTGTTAAAAAATCGGAATGATGGCTTTATAGTATGTAAATTTTATTCAAATACTAAAAAAGCAAGTAAGGTAAAATTGCCTTTAAGTATTAATGCTCAGATAATCGGCAATAACTTTAAACTTTTTTAATTATGCGTACCCAAAAAAATAAATTACAGGAGATTTCGATTGCAATTGATTTGGTAATTGATGAAATTTCTAAATTTGAGCAAAAATACCAACCTCAATTAAGCAATGTACATCCTAATTACGCCAAAAGCGCTAAAAATTTAGTTCACTATTTAGCCCTGCGTACATTTGATGTCAATGTTTTACAAGAAAAACTGGACGAAATAGGTTTGCCTATATCTCCCGAATCCAAAAACAGCATTTTACACAGAATCTTAAATGTTAAAACCATCATTAATAGTTTGTTAAATATTGATTTACCCTACGAAGAAAAAACCGATCTTACCAACAAAGAAGCGAAAATAATCCAGAATCGAAATTCATTAGCAATTTTCGGAAAAATAAAAAATAAAAGGAAAACTGCTATTATGATTACACAACCAACTGAAGCCGCAACCGATAAACAATTTGTGAAATCACTATTGAAACTTGGCATGGATTGCGTTAGAATTAATTGTGCTTATGATAATAAAGTTATCTGGAAACAAATAATAAATAACATTAAAGAGGTTGAAGACGATTGTAAAATCACGATGGATCTTGCCGGTCCAAAAATAAGGACTGGCAAAATAAAACCCGGCCTTAAAGCAATACACATAAAACCCAAAAAAAATATATTAGGCCAAGTAGTCGCTCCTGCAAGAGTTTGGTTGGCTCCATACGGCTCAAAGCCCCCAAAAGATAAACATGCAGATGCCGTTATAACAGTTAACAAAAAATGGCTTAAAAAAAGCGATAAAGATTCCGTTATTATTTTTAAGGATTCACGTGGTAAAAAGCGCAAAATATTTATCGAAGAAAAGGAAAGTAACGGCTGCTGGGGTTTATGCAATAAATCTGTCTATATAAATATTGGAACGATGTTGAATGTGTTTTTTGAAAAAGAATCCCCTTCAGAAATTCATACTATTTATGATTTAACACCATTGGAAGAGATTATTTTTTTATCAAAAGGTGATTTATTGAGACTCGATAAAGAACCCATCTTGGGCGGTCCAATTGTTTGCGACGATAATGGAGAGGTTATAGAAATTGCGCATATCTCCTGTACTTTACCAAAATATTTGGATACTGTAACAGCAGGAGAGCCCATTTTTTTTGATGACGGAAAGATAGCAGGCATTGTCATGGAGAATCAACCAGAATATTTAATTGTTGAAATCACAAGCACTAAAAAGAACGGAGGGAAATTAAAAACAGACAAAGGAATAAATCTGCCATCCAATAAAACGGATTTTGTGGGTTTAACCGTTAAAGACAAAAGAGACTTAAAGTTTATTGCGGAAAATGCAGATGTAGTTAGTTTTTCATTTGTAAATAACAAACATGATGTTGAAGACTTGTTAAATGAAATGAAAAAAATAAATGCCGACAATGGAATTATTTTAAAAATTGAAACTGCTGAAGGATATAGAAATCTGCCAAGCATCTTATTAAAAGCGATGGAAAACTATCCGGTTGGCGTAATGATTGCCCGTGGCGATTTAGCCATTGAGACAGGTTGGGAAAACTTTGCCATTATTCAAGAAGAAATAATACAGCTTTGTGATGCCGCTCATTTGCCTGTTGTTTGGGCCACGCAAATTTTAGAAAATTTGACAAAAAAAGGAATGCCCACAAGGGCGGAAATTACGGATGCAGCAATGGCACAACGAGCAGAATGCGTGATGCTAAATAAAGGGCCTTATATTGAACAAACTGTTAAAATGTTAGATAAAATACTGCGCAAAATGCAAAAGATTCAAGATAAAAAAAGAACGCTGATGCCCATATTGAAATTTAATGAAGATTTATGAAAAATATCATGAGTTTTCCCGCATTTATAGAAAGCATAAAAAATGGGGTTCCTGAAAAAAGGAGATAAACATTAAGGATAAATATAATTATGATAATGAAACAACTTTTAATGCTATTTGGTTTTCTTTTGATTAATCAGTTCGTAAACGCTCAAAATAAATTGGAGTTTAACTCGGTTGATTCTCTTTTTAAATATGCAGAAAACCATAGTTTTTCGATAAAAACAGGGGAACAACAAGTGCTTTTGGCGAAATGGCAAAAAATTTCGGCACAAGCGGGATTGGTCAATTTTAGAATGCAAACCTCCTTTTCGTTAACCGACAATGTTAAGTTGCCCGTTACTTATTTTCCTGCAGAAGCATTTGGTGGTGAACCGGGTACTTTTAAAGAAGTGACAACCGGACAGCAATATATGGGAAATTTTAATTTCGCGCCACAAATAGACATCATTAATCCTGTAAGTTGGACAAAGTTAAAAAGTGCAAAAATTAATTCCGAACTTACCGATATAAACAATTTGATTGTAAAAAAATCGCTTTTTGAATCTATCTCGGCGAGTTATTACAATATTATTTCCTTAAAAGAACAAATTGAAATTTCTCAAAAAAATCTGTTAACGGCCGATACTTTACAAACCATTATGCAAAATAAATATACCGAAGGAATTGTGCGCCAACAGGATTTAAATGATGCCACCATAAATAAACTCTCTTTAGCAGATAAGTTGACACAATTAGAAATATCGCTCAACCAACAGTATTACGCACTTAAAGTGCTTTGCGACATTCCACAAAACGAGGATCTTGCCATCACTGAAAATGTAAATTACAACCAGCCATTTAACATTGGTTTGCAAACCAACAATCAATTGGAACATAAATCGTCATTGTTAAAAGCCGATTTGGCCAAAGAGGATTTGAGGGCAAACATCCTGGCCCAATATCCAACCGTTTCAATTGTGGCTTATGACGGCTGGCAACAGAACAGTAAAAATGAGTTTTTTGATTCAAATAGCAATTGGGTAAATTCTCAATATATCGGATTAAGGCTAAGCATGCCTTTTCCCGACATAAACAGATTTACACTTTCAAAAACTGCCAACATCAATAAAACAATTTCTGAATTAGATGCCGAACATGCAAAACATGAAAATGACATTGCCAATATTCAATTGGTTTTGGACTATGAAAAAGCCTATTCCCAATTTAAAACAGCAAACCAAATCTTTTTGTTAAAACAAGAAAATTATCAAATGGCATCAAATCAATTTAACGCGTCTATTCTTTCTTCTGATAAACTTCTAATTGCTTTTGACGATATGTTGGTCAGCCGATTAAATTATACTGCCTCTTTGTCGAATTTATTATATACAAAATCAAAAATTGAAATTAACAATTCTATAAAATGAAAGATTCAATAAAAACCATATTCTTTTTTACGGGCTTGATTTTAGTGAGTTCTTGTGGGAAAAAAACAACTGAAACCAAACCAATTCGCAAAGGCATTACCGAAACTGTTTTTGCTTCGGGAATTCTTGTGCCGGAGAATCAATATAATTTGACTTCCTTATCCGATGGATATATCAAAAATTTGAATATTGATGAAGGAGCTATTGTAACTGCAAATCAATTATTGGCCATTGTTGACAATGAACAAAGTATTATTAACGCCCAAAGCGCTGATGAATTGTTAACTATTGCGGCTGCCAATACAAACCCAAATGCCCCTGCGCTTAAACAAGCGGAAATTAATGTTGAACTCGCCAAACAGAAACTTATTCAGGACGAAAAACAAGAAGCCCGCTATAAAAAATTATATGAATTAAACAGTGTCTCAAAATTGGAGTATGAAAATATGGTCCTAAATCGAGACAATTCTAAAACCAATCTTTTAGCGCTTCAGGAAAATTACAAACTGCTAAAACAACAAGCCGACCAACAATTAATTATACAAAAATCGCAAAAAGACGCCAATAGCGTTTCCAAAAATTACAACGAAATAAAAGCCGTTGTTGGCGGAAAAGTGTATGAGCTGAAAAAAGAATTAGGCGATTATATTAGAAAAGGGGACATTATTGCGGTAATCGGAAGCCAGGAAAAACTGTATGCTTTGTTAAGCGTTGATGAAAGCAATATCTCTAAAGTAAGACTTGGACAAGCAGTAATCATTCAACTAAACACACAATTGCAGAAAAATTACAAGGGAATTGTAACCGAAATATATCCGGCATTCGATGAACAAACACAATCGTTTTATTGCAAAGTAGCATTTGAAAGTGAATTGGACTTTAATATTTCCGGAACCCAGCTTCAAGGAAATATTGTTATAGAAAATAAAAATAATGTTTTGGTTATTCCACGAAACTATCTTGGTTATGGCAATAAAGTTAAATTAAAAGATGGCGATGAAATAATTGTTGAAACAGGTTTTATTTCTAATGATTGGGCAGAAATAATTAACGGATTAAATGAAAACACCATAATTATAGCCGATAAAACAAAATGAACCGAGCATCACAAATTTTGATACATAGAGAAATGATTAATGGCGAACAGCAGCTGTACCAACAAAAAAATAAAATTTAAACAGATGAAACGAGCATAACAAATTTTGATACACAGAGGAATGATTAATGGCGAACTGCATCTGTACCAACAAAAAAATAAAATTTAAACAGATGAAACGAGCCATAACAAA
>DAIQBF010000232.1:0-5078 GCA_036781305.1 Lutibacter sp. | reverse complement strand
AAGCTGCAGAACAAGGCCATGATGTGGTAATGGCACCAGGCGATTATTGTTATCTAAACCATTTTCAGGGGCCGCCAAATGAAGAGCCTTTGGCGCAAGACGGTTTTGTTCCTTTACATAAAGTATATCAATTTGATCCGATAGCGGAAGGGATGACTGAAAAAGAAGCGGCACATGTTCTGGGTGGACAGGCTTGTTTGTGGTCGGAATTTATTTCAACGCCTGAACATTCTGAATACATGCTTTTTCCAAGGTTGGCTGCCTTGTCAGAAACGCTATGGAGCCCTAAAGAACTTCGAGATTGGAACGATTTTTCAGCAAGGCTTGCCTCACTTTTTGAACGTTATAATTATTTGGGGATTAATTATTCCAAAAGTGCTTTTCTGGTAACAGAAGATGTGAAAATAAATATGGATACCAAAGAAGCTGAAATACATTTAAAAAATGAATTTGAAAATTCTGACATTAGATATGTTTTGGGAGATACACCAATTTCTGATGAGGCCATAAAGTATGAAAACCCCATAAAATTTACAGAAACCACCACTTTAAAAGCGTCACTTTTTAAAGATGGTGAGCCCATTGGGAAAACATTTGAAAAAACCATAACTTTTCATAAAGGCATAGGCAAAAAAATTACTTTTAAAGAAGCGTACCATGCCAATTATCAAGGAGAAGGAGAATATGGTTTGCTGAATACTTTACGAGGCACAAAAAACTTCCATGATGGCCATTGGCAGGCTTGGTTAAGCAAAGATATGGAAGCTGTTATAGATATGGGAAATGCAACGGCAATCCAAAGTGTAACTGTAGGCACTATGGAAAATCAAGGGCCAGGTATTTATTTTCCTACGGCTGTTACTGTTTATATATCTAATGATGGAATAAATTTCAAAGAAGTGGGAAAAGAGGAAAGAGCTTATGCCAAAAACCCGGCTTTTGATTTAAAAGACTTTAAAATTGCTTTTCAGGAGCAATCGGTTAGGTACATAAAAGTGGTGGCAACAAATTTAAAAACAACCCCTTCGGGTGGCGATGTTTGGTTGTTTGTTGATGAAATTTTAATACATTAAAAAATGAAATATTTAAAAGTAACTGTCATCTTATTATTTCTTGTTGCCAATCAAATTGTGGGTCAGGAAAAATTGACAAAAGAACAGCGTTTAGAATGGTTTCAAGATGCCAAATTGGGAATTTTCATTCATTGGGGATATTATGGCGTAAACGGAATTGGAGAGTCTTGGTCTATGTATCATAAACAAATTTCCTATGAAGATTATATGTCTCAAGGAAAGCAGTTTACTGCAGCAAATTACGATCCTGAAAAATGGGCCAAACTGTTCAAAAAAGTGGGGGCACGTTATGCTGTGTTAACCACGAAACACCATGATGGCGTGGCTTTGTGGGATACAAAATACAGCAAATTAAATGTGAAGGAAAAAACACCGGCAAAAAGAGATTTGGTTGGGCCTTTTGTTAACGCTTTAAGAAATGAAGGGTTAAAGGTAGGTTTGTATTATTCGTTATGCGATTGGTCACATCCTGATTATGGGGTGGTTTTTCCTCGCCCCAATACGAGAAAAGATTATCCCCAAAAAAATCAAAACCAATTAACACCATGGCAACGATTTATTAAATTTAATAACGGACAGTTAAAAGAATTAAGCGATAGGTTTAAGCCGGATTTGTATTGGTTTGACGGGGATTGGGAAAAGTCGGCTGAGGAATGGAGAGCAGCGTCTTTAAAAGATTCTTTATTGGCTTGGAATCCGAAAACGATCGTAAATTCCAGGTTAAAAACTTATGGGGACTACAGCACGCCAGAACAAGGAGTTCCGATAGTGAGGCCAGTAGGGGCTTGGGAATTTTGTATGACGATGAATGATAATTGGGGCTATTATCCTTCCGACACAAATTACAAGCCAATTTCCCAAATTGTGCGAACTTTTGTAGAGGTTATAGCTTCCGGAGGTAATTTGCTGTTAAATATTGGGCCAAAACCCGATGGGACAATTGCTGACGAGCAAGTGGCGCGTTTAGAGGCTTTGGGTGAATGGATTAAAAAACATGAAACAGCGGTGTTTAATTCAAAAGCAGGTTTGCCGTATGGGCATTTTTATGGCCCAACATTGTTAAGCAAGGATGAAACTAAGATTTATTTATGCTTGTTTGATACTCCTAAAAATTATATTTCATTAAAAGGAATTCAAAATAAAGTGAAATCCATTAAAGTTGTTGGCAGCAACCAAGAATTGAGTTTTGAAAGAAATGGCGGAGCGGCATGGAATAATATTCCCGGTATTTTAAGAATTGAAATTCCACAAGAGAAAAATTTGGATAATTATGTGACAGTAATTGAAGTTGAATTGGAAGATGCCCTAAAATTGTACAGAGGTCACGGAAATGCGGTGGAGTTAAACTAGTAAATTATGAAATGTGCATAACGCAAACACGATACAATCACCTATGAAAATATGCGCATTACATATGACCAATAAAAACAATAAATGTTTACATATGAAAAATACGAATTTTATATTTTCGTTTGGACTGTTATTTATAACTATTGTTTCTTGCAATACAAATAGGAGCCCCGAACATAATTCGAAAATTTCAAAAACAAATTTGGTGGATTTCGTAAATCCATTAATGGGAACGGATTCTGAATTTAGCTTATCAAATGGAAATACCTATCCAGCAATTGCAACGCCTTGGGGAATGAATTTTTGGACCCCAATGACTTCAAAAATGGGCGATGGATGGACCTATAAATACGACGATTATAAAATTAGGGGAATCAAGCAAACACATCAGCCTAGCCCGTGGATTAATGATTATGCCGCATTTTCATTAATGGCAACAACAGGCGATTTAAAGTTCCAAGAAGAGGAGCGGGCTTCGTGGTTTTCCCATAAGGCAGAAACCGTAAAGCCGTATCATTATTCAGTTTATTTAGCGGATTATGATGTTGTCGCGGAAGTTTCTCCCACAGAAAGAGCCGCTCATTTTAAGTTTACATTTCCGGAATCGGAAAAATCTTACATCATGTTAGATGCCTTTTTTAAAGGTTCTATGGTGAAAATTATCCCTGGAGAACGAAAAATAATAGGGTATTGCAGAAACAATAGCGGCGGTGTTCCAGAAAATTTTCACAACTATTTTGTAGCTGAATTCGACAAGGATTTTGAAGTAAACCATACCTGGAATGATGGTTGGAAGTTAACGGAAAATTCAATAAATAGCGAAGGAGAACATGTTGGTGCCATTATTGGTTTTAAAACTAAAAAAGGGGAAACGGTACACGTAAAGGTGGCATCTTCATTTATAAGTCCAGCACAAGCCCAGTTAAATTTAAGTAGAGAAATTGGAGCTGATACTTTTGAAGAAACTAAAGAAAAGGCAAAACAGGCTTGGGAAACGGAATTAAGCCGAATTCAAATTAAAGATGATAACATAGATAATATTAGAACTTTTTATTCTTGTTTATACAGGGTGTTGCTATTCCCAAGAAAATTTTATGAGTTTGATGCCAGTAATGAGGCAGTGCATTACAGTCCGTATAACGGAAAAGTTTTGCCAGGTTATATGTTTACGGACAATGGTTTTTGGGATACGTTTAGAGCCGTTTTTCCATTCTTCAATATGATGTATCCGGAACTCAATGGAAAAATAATGCAAGGTTTAGCCAATACCTATAAAGAATCTGGCTGGTTGCCGGAATGGGCAAGCCCAGGCCATAGAGATTGTATGATTGGCTCAAATTCTGCCCCAATTATTTCTGATGCTTATTTGAAAGGCGTGAAAGATATGGATACGGAAATATTGTTGGAAGCGATGCTTAAAAACGCAACTGTTTTGGAAGGCAGGCCAGTAAATTCTGTTGGGAGAGCGGGATTGGATTTTTATAACACATTAGGATATGTTCCTTACAATGTTGGAATCAATGAAAATGCCGCCAGAACCTTGGAATATGCCTATGCCGATTTTGCCATTGCTAAAATGGCTGAAAAATTGGGAAAAAAGGAGCTTGCAGAAAAATATTTTAAGCAATCTATGAATTATAAAAACTTGTTTGATCCAGAGACCAATTGGATGCGTGGTAAAAATGAAGATGGAAGTTTTCAAAGTCCATTTAACCCCTTAAAATGGGGAGATGCTTTTACGGAAGGAAATAGTTTGCATTATACATGGTCAGTTTTTCATGACATTCAAGGATTGATAGATTTAATGGGCGGAAAAGAAAAATTCGCTTCAAAATTAGACGAGGTTTTTGAAATGCCGCCAAAATTTGACGATTCATATTACGGACAAACAATTCACGAGATTAGGGAAATGCAAATAGCAAATATGGGCAACTACGCGCACGGCAACCAGCCAATACAACATATGGTTTACTTGTATAATTATGCAAATAAACCATATAAAGCACAAAAAAAAGTAAGGCATGTTTTAACCAAATTATATTCAGCAACTCCAGATGGTTATTGCGGTGATGAGGATAACGGACAAACATCTGCTTGGTATGTGTTTAGTTCTTTGGGCTTTTATCCTGTAACGCCGGGATCCGACGAATATGTAATTGGAAGCCCCTTGTTTAAAAAAGCGACGCTTCATTTGCAAAATGGAAATACCTTTGAAATTAATTCAAAAAACAATTCAGAAAGTAATATTTATATAGAAGCTGCCAAGTTAAATGGCACTTCTTATAACAATACTTTCATAAAATTTGGTGATATTCAAAAAGGAGGGAATTTGGAATTTAATATGAGTGCTATTCCTAATAAAAATTGGGGAACTGCTGTTGAAAGTGTTCCTTATTCATTGAGTACTTCAAAAAAATAATAATAAAAATGAAGCATACTATATTTTTTATGTTATTTGCTTTTTGCATACTATTTACAATGCAAGCTCAAGAACCAGCGGATTATGTAAACCCATTTATAGGAACCTCCAATTATGGGGCGACCTTTCCCGGTCCAATTGCACCAAGGGGAATGGCCAGTGTCAGTCCGTTTAATGTTGCGGGTTCTCAAAACTTACCTTTAGAAAAAGACAGTCGTTGGTTGTCGAATCCTTAT
>DAIQBF010000231.1:0-5088 GCA_036781305.1 Lutibacter sp. | reverse complement strand
ATCAGGTAAAAACAAACCTCCATTATAGGCATATACATCATATTGTTTTCCTTTATGCCCTGTGTTTAAGTAACCAAAATATTTTTTAAACCTGTCAAAAAGTGGGGTATAGGCATCCAATTCTTTCAGCTTTTGCCATTGGTCAAGAATTAACCTTACCGAGTTTGGCGGCAACAATTGTCGGTCTTCGGCAAAGAACAAAAACAGAAAGCGATCTAATAATTTTTGTGATTTTTGAAAAAGTTCCAAAGCATCAAATTGCGGATTTAACACCACCAAATTTTGATGCAGTTCACGTTTAAACAAAGAATAATCGTTATATAATTTTTTTGTGATGGCATCTTCCTGACTTATGGATTGATCCTTTATTTTTTTGGGAATGTCCTTTTCAATATTTTCATAGGCCAAACACAAATACAGCAAATTAAATTCCTTTTGTGTAAGTGTAAATAAATTAAACTCTAGGTGTTCAATGGCATTGTCTATATAAAACCGTAGTTTCTCAAAATTTGAAGTAATGATATAAGTACAATCAGGCTGGTTATTTTTGTAACCAAAAGCCTGAACTTCTATTTTGCTTAAATCGGTTGTATTGGTGCCTTTTAATTCAATAACAGCTTTTACAACATCGTTAACAATAATGGCGCCATCAGCTTTTTTACTGTCTTTGATGTTTTTATACTCTGTGGTTAAATTGAATTTTGCTTCCGAGGAAGATGCAGGTTTGGTGTAACCTAAAATTTTAACAAAGAAATCCTCCAAAAATTCCCCTTGATATTGCTCTTCCTTTAAACTTTTTATTTCTTCCTGAACCCTCGGATTGTGAAAATGGTTTTTGAAATTTTTCCACTTTAAGGCTATATTTTCTTTATTTTGATTTTGCAGGTGTTTTGTAATAACGGAACTTTGAAATAACGGCATATTGGGTATTTACAATTTTTCATCTAAATTAAACTTTTTGCGCTAAAAATGAAGTTTTATGCCCTTACTTTTTAAAATTCAAATTTTTCTTGGCATTTTTTACCGCATTTTGGCATTAAATCTTACTTGACTTAGTCTGGCTTGCTTATCAGGAACTACTATAAATAACCTTCAATCAATTTTTAAATAAAATAATACATTATATTTGACTATAAACTTGTGAAAAATTGCTAAAGATTCCCGGTGCCAAAATTTTATAAAATGGCTAAAATTTATTCAAATATGCTTTTAGCAAATGATATTTTATCGGATAACATTAATTAAAGTAATTATATAACAAGTTGGGCGTAATATAAAAGAACGATGAAAATAGAATTAATTCCAGTTATTGAATTGAATGAAAAACAGAGAAATATGGTGTCTGAATCGACTATTTCTTATGAACAAAAGCTACAATTCTATAGAATTCAAGACATTAATAACGATGACTTAGCTGAACTCATAAAAGACCATACTGAAGGATTTAGAAATGGTGAATATAAAAGAGAACAGGCAAGTGCACTCTTTGGTGGTTATGTCCTGAAAATTGATGGAATAAATAAATATTTCCCGCAATGTTGTGGAGATTTAGCTGATATAAAATATTGGGATAGATTGTCTAATGGACAGGATTCTTACTCCGAAGGTCATCCAGCGCCCCAAGTGAAAATAGATTACAAAGAATTAATCTTTGACTTCTCCGTTGACGAATTTGATGAACCTTTTCAACCTACGCCTCCAGAGATTCAATTAAAAGTTGACAAGCAAAGTTTGAAACTTGCGGTTGAACAAGCAAAACGAGAACTTGAATTATTTTCAGTTCGACTTAAAGAAATTAGCAATAAGGAAAACTTGAACATAGAAAATATTGAAGGACTACTTATTTGGGAAAACCCTAATTATGAATAAAAAAACTACGCCCAACACCTCATAAAATTTATGCTTAAATTTGAACAAATAGAAAGTTGCAAACACTCAATAAAAATATTGCTTCGGCGGAAAAATCTCCGATTTTTACGTCGCACAAATCTTATAAAAACTCGTTAGCGGTAATTTTGACCCGTCCTGAAATATGTATACAAAAAAACAAAAGTATATGTATAAAAACGATGGATATGTAAAACGTTACAGTGAAAGTTTCAAACTCAAAATTTTAGCCGAACTTACCACTGGAAATCACTCTAAAAGACAACTTGGTCTTATCTATGGAATCCAACCTAGTACGATTAATGAATGGATTAAAAAGTACGATAGAAAAGACTCAATGAACACTCGTGTAATTGTGCAGACAAAAGATGAAATAACCCGAATCAAAGCACTTCAAAAGGAACTCAAACAACTTAAAGAACTCCTTATTAAAAAGGATCTCGATAAGCTGGTTAATGACAATTACCTTGATGTAGCTGCTCAGAAATTAGGATACAAAGATGCTCAAGCATTAAAAAAAAACTTAAACATCAAGTCCTAATGAAAACCATTGAATATAACAGTAAAAATAAGCGATTTACAATCGAAACTATTTGTAGTGCATTCTCTTTAAAAAGAGATGCGTTTTATAAATATCAAAAACGTTATGTCTCTCAAAAACAAGTAGCACATGCCGTTATCAAACTTGTCAATCAAAGAAGAAGAATACTCCCCAGAGAAGGCACTAGAAAACTGATTAAAGCGCTCAATAATGACTTTCAAAACAAGAACCTGAAAATTGGTAGAGACCAACTATTCCGTATCTTGAGAGCGCATGAACTATTGGTGAAACGAAAGAAATATTCTTCCAGAACTACCAACTCCTATCATCGTTTTTATAAGTATAATAACATTATAAAAGATGTGAAAATAAATAGGCCAAATCAAGTCTGGGCGTCAGATATAACCTACATAAGAACAATAAAAGGATTTTGTTATTTAGCCTTGATTACAGATATGTATTCCCGTAAAATCGTGGGATATGACCTTAGTGACAGTCTGGAACTAAAAGGATGCGTCAGAGCACTTAATAAAGCGCTATATCAAGCTAAAAGCATTAATGGTCTCACACATCATTCTGATAGAGGAATACAGTATTGTAGCAATATTTATACACAAATACTCAAAAGAAAAAAGATAGATATTAGTATGACCCAAGAAAATCATTGTTACGAAAATGCACTCGCTGAAAGGGTTAACGGAATATTAAAAGACGAGTTTTATCTTGATCAAACCTTTACAAACGTGGCGCACGCTAAAAACGCGACAAAAAATGCAATTAAATTATATAATGAGATAAGATTACACTTATCTTTAGACTTTAAAACACCAAATATGGTATATCAATTAACAGCGTAAATTCAATTTTAACCTGTAGCCATATTTTAGGACTAGACATTTGAAATACTTACAGACAAACTATGAAAATTAGAAAAATTATATACAAAAACAATCACTTATTTGGTGATTTAGAATTTGACTTTACTGACTCTAGCGGAAAAACCATTAATACAATTATTATTGCTGGAGAAAATGGTGTTGGTAAATCCCTTTTACTTAACCATATTTTTGAGTTTTCAAACCTTACTTTAGTAAATGAGAAACGAGATGAAAAAAGGACCTTTGAAATCGAACTTTCAAACGAAGAAATTCAAATTTTAAAAAATGGACAAAATTCAAAACAATATTTTACTACAAATTACAAAGACAATATTTTTGTTATTTCAATTGATTATAATATAGTTGGAAGTTGGAGCCAAATCGAAATAAAAGGAAAGACAGAAACTGGATTTTCAACTGATTTAGGAGGTAACTTATTCTATCACAATGAAACAAATGGACTTCTAAAAGCAATTTTTTCAGATGTTGAAATAAATTTTACACCAGAACAAATTTCCACTGTAACATCAACAAACATTGATAGAACTGATTTAAAAAGTCAAAGGTCTAATACAAATTTAGCCACAGAAATTACACAATTGCTTATTGATGTTCAAAGTTTAGATGCCTTAGAATTTACAGAATTGGCAAGGAACAATATTGGACAACCAATTGACAATAATAAAATTGATGTTAGAATTAAGAGGTTTACATCAGCCTATGACTTTATGTTTCCTCTAAAAAAATATAAACGAATTGAGAATGTTAGTAATAAAAAAGAAATAATTTTCGAGGAGAGCGGAAAGGAAATGTCAATAAGCCAATTAAGCTCAGGAGAAAAACAAGTTGTATTTCGTGGAAGCTTTCTTTTAAAAGATAAAGAAAGCTCAAAAGGAGCTTTGATTTTAATTGACGAGCCCGAAATTAGTCTTCATCCAAATTGGCAACTTAAGATTCTTAGTTTCTTCAAAAAACTTTTCACAAATAATATCGGAGAACAAACTTCACAGATAATTATTTCAACACATTCACCATTTATATTACATAATGCTAACAGAAATGATGACAAAGTAATTATTCTACAGAAAGATCAATATGGTAAAACTATCATCCCAAATGAAGCGAAGTTTTTCGGCTGGTCGACTGAAAAAATAGTTCAAGAAGCGTTTAGTATTTCACATAATTTAACTTCTGACAAAACAACTGTGTTTTTGGAAGGAGAAACAGATGAGAAATATTATAATAAATGCCTAGAGGTTTTTAATAATACACAATTACCAATTGAGTTTAAATGGATTGGTAGAATAAACGAAAGTGGCAATGTAGAAAACACAGGTGATACAGCATTAAATCAAGCCAAAACTTTTTTTACTGCAAATATGAACCAAATTATAGTGAAAATAGTATTATTTTATGACAGTGATACAAATAAACCTGAAGAGAATATTGAAAGACTCTTTATCAGAAAAATGATAACTAACGATGAAAATGTAACTTTCAAAATTGGTGTTGAAAACCTTTTGACAATTGACGAAAGTATTGATGTTTCGACTTTTTATAAACAAAGAATAAAAATAGATAATTATGGGGCTGAGAGCATCTTGAGAGAATTAGATAAAACAAAATTATGCACATTTATCTGTGAAACATTAAATGTCCATCAACAAAAAGTGATTTTAGCAAAACTGAAAAATGAGATTGACAGATTGATTGAGTAAAAAACTACCGCTAACAATGGTAGTCGTTGCGCAAGTCATTAAAAAATAGATAAAACCCTTCAAA
>DAIQBF010000230.1:0-5096 GCA_036781305.1 Lutibacter sp. | reverse complement strand
GCGATGTTAGATCAAGGTGTTATATAATTTCAATTAAAAATGCAAAAGCCGGTTTAAAATTATTTAAACCGGCTTTTTTTATGTTTGAATATTTTTAATTCGGTATTATTCCGATTTTGAACCTTCAAATTGCTGTTCCTTAATTTTAAACAAGATGTTGAAGGTGGTTAAACTTCCGTAAATTCTTGTGATGTATTGCTGCAAATCGACTTTGTCCAAATCATCCAATTTACTCGAATTTATTTTTTGTTCCATCACTCGCAATCGGTCTCTTACCATCACAATTTTATGAAAAAAGGTATCGATTGGAATTTCTTTGCTGGCCAATTTAGGATCTTTGGGTTCCATAATTAATTTTCCGCCTTTCCATCGGTCGCCAAGATGTACGACTTCTGAAATGTCTGACCATTGTTTCAGCATATTTTTTAAGGAAGTTTCAACATCATAAAAGCTAACGGTATCAACTTCATCTTCAACACATTCAATAATTTCAAACTTGCTGTCAATGGCGATGGTTTCCAGTCCGTTTTCAATAAAAGTCACCCAATAGTCTTTGGTGCTCACATTGGTAACCACGCCCAATCCAAATTCATCGTGTTTAATTCGAGATCCTATTCCCAAGATTTTCATTTTTTGCAGATTTAATTTAACAAATAGAGTCCTAAAATAGTTAAAATAAAATAAACGGCAATAGTCATTGCGCCTGCATAATCTTTAGCCAGTCGCTGGCCGGTCAACAACATAATTAAAGTAATGGCCGCAAATTCCAATCCTACTTTCGCTACAGCTCCGTTCCCTTCAGCAAGAAGATAATAAACGCCAATAAGCATTAAAATACCTGTTGCAATTTCAAAAATTAAAATAGTAAGCAACAATAGCGGAACCATTTTTTGAAGTGGAGAATTTTTAAAATGACCGGTAATAAAATCCACATTTCCTTTCCAATCGTTTAATTTATCGATACCCGACTGGAAAAAAGTAATAATTAAAAACAGTAAAACCAAAATTTCGGCGGAGTGATTGTTGAAAATAGACATCATGATTATAAGGATTTAAGCTTCTTTTGTATGTAAAAGTCGGGTTAATTTAATGGATAAATCCAATAAAATTATTTTGGCATTTCCATTTCTTTCTATATGATAAATGGCTTCATTTAATTCTTTGTCAATTTCGATAATATTGCCGCTATGCACAAAAGGCGCAAAATTCTCCAGATAAAAATTAGGCGTTTTCGGTTGTAAAAACACCAGCGATTCCGCATTGTAATTCAACAATAACGCCTGTCTGAAAAATTGCAGACAATAATTTAAAAAGCGTTTTTGGGTTTCCCTTCCGGTTTTTGAAATGGTATCGCTCCATCCAATTAACTGTTGAATTACGGTGGCATTTCCTTTTGCCTTAAAAGCGGCCCTAACCCAAGTGATAAACCATTGTTCAAACTGTTCGTCGGAAGTGTCGTTGTGCAATAAATGCAGTGCTTTGTTAAAATCCCCATCGGCCTGAATGGCAATCTGTTTTGCAATTGGCGGGTCGGTTCCTTCAATTTCAACCAAACCTTTTACAATATCATTTTCCGACAATAAAGGGAAATGCAAAACCTGGCAACGGGATTTTATGGTTGAAATAATTTGCTCTTCGTTTTCGGCAACCAAAATAAACACGGTTTTTTCGGGAGGTTCTTCCAGCAGTTTCAACAATTTATTTGCTGCGGATGCATGCATTTTTTCAGCCATCCAAATAATCATAATTTTAAAACCGCCTTCATAAGATTTCAGTTTTAGCGCTTTTACAATTTCTTCGGCCTCATCAACCCCAATTTGTCCTTGTTTATTTTCAACGCCAATAGATTGAAGCCATTCAAATAAATTACCGTAAGGATTTAAAGCCACAAACCTGCGCCATTCTTCCAAGAATAAATTGCTGACAGGCTTGCTTTTTACCACTTCATTGGTGGCCACCGGAAATGCAAAATGCAAGTCGGGATGCATTAATTTTGAACATCTCATTTTACAAGATTCCTCATCACTGCTTCCTTTGCATAAAATATATTGCGCATAGGCAATGGCAATGGGCAAAGTTCCCGTGCCTTCTTTGCCAATAAACAGTTGCGCATGAGAAATCCGGCCGTTATCGGTAGATTTCACCAAGTGATTTTTCAAATGCGTTTGTCCTAAAATTTCTGAAAATTCCATTGAAGCGAAAGTAAAACTTTTTTTCTTTCTTTAAATCTTTTCCAAACCCAATCTTTTATTTTTTTCCTATTCCAATCCTTTCCATCCCGATAGCTATCGGGAGAAAGGGAGTTTTAATTAGTTATTAGAAATGCAATTTTTTATTTCAACTTACAATTTCGGTTTGTCTTCCGTCTTCCGTCTTCGGACTTCCGCCTTCCGCCTTCCGCCTTCCGTCTTCGGTCTTCGGTCTTCGGTCTTCGGACTTCCGTCTTCCGACTTCGGTCTTCCGACTTCGGTCTTCGGTCTTCCGACTTCCGACTTTGAAAAATGAAATCGCTTTCGTAAAAAACTTCCTCCCTGAAAGCAAATTCCCTTATATTTGTATTCTAAATATTTTTTGAAGATGAAAACAATACTAGACATTAATTTTAAGGATAAAAAAGCATTGGTTCGCGTTGATTTTAACGTGCCGTTAGACGAAAATTTTAAGGTTACCGATGCCTCAAGAATTGAAGGTGCAAAACCCACAATCGATAAAATTTTGAAAGATGGCGGAGCGGTTATTTTAATGTCCCATTTGGGAAGGCCCAAAGGTGTTGAAGCCAAATTTTCCTTAAAACATATTGTTGATGAAGTTGCCAAAATAATTAGCGTTCCTGTAAAATTTGTTTCGGATTGTGTGGGAGAAGTAGCGGAAAAAGCTTCAGCAGATTTAAAAATGGGAGAAGTTTTATTGCTTGAAAACCTGCGCTTTCATGCAGAAGAAGAAAAAGGCGATGAGGCATTTGCCAAAAAACTTTCTAAACTGGGCGACATCTATGTAAATGACGCATTTGGAACTGCACACAGAGCCCATGCTTCCACAACCATTGTCGCTAAGTTTTTTCCTGAAAATAAATGTTTTGGAAGTTTAATGGCGAAGGAAATTACCAGCATAAAAAAAGTATTGGAAGACAGCGAAAAACCGGTTTTGGCAATTTTAGGAGGTGCAAAAGTGTCTTCAAAAATTACGATAATCGAAAATATTTTAGACAAAGTGGATCATTTAATTTTGGGCGGAGGTATGAGTTTTACCTTTGTTAAAGCGCTAGGAGGAAAAGTAGGAAATTCTATTTGTGAAGATGATAAGCTAGAATTGGCGCTTGAAATTTTGAAGAAAGCAAAAGAAAAAGGCGTTCAGGTTCATATTCCTGTCGATGTAATTGCCGCCGATAATTTTAGCAACGACGCAAATACCCAAATATGTGATATCGATAAAATTCCCAACGGCTGGCAAGGATTGGATGCCGGACCAAAATCGAGAGAAATTTTTCATAAAGTTGTCATGAAATCCAAAACAATTCTTTGGAATGGACCTATAGGCGTTTTTGAAATGGAAAATTTCGCTAAAGGAACCATTGCTTTAGGAAATTCTATTGCTGTTGCCACAAAAAATGGTGCTTTTTCTTTAGTTGGCGGCGGAGATTCTGTTGCAGCGGTTAAACAATTTGGTTTTGAAGATAAAGTAAGTTATGTTTCTACAGGCGGAGGAGCTATGCTAGAAAGTTTAGAAGGAAAAACATTGCCTGGAATAGAAGCGATACTTAATTAAGGTTTATGCATTGATTTGTTTAATCGTTTAATTGTTAAAAAAATTATACGTAAAATTATATAAAAACCCAATTTCTACTTAAATAGAAATTGGGTTTTTATTGCCTTCATACAGCCTAGAACCATAATTTATTTTTATACATTTGAATTCGACTACAGGGAACAAAACAAATACACAATTAAACGCTTACACGATTCAACAAATTAATAAAATGAAATACACCACGCTGCCAAATACCGATATAAAAGTTAGTAAAATTTGTTTGGGAACGATGACTTTCGGACAACAAAATACCGAAAGTGATGCTCATAAACAGTTGAATTATGCCGTTTCACAGGGAATAAATTTTATTGATATTGCTGAAATGTATCCAATACCCGGAAGAAAAGAAACACAGGGAAGTACGGAACGATATGTCGGAAGCTGGCTAAAAAATCAAAAAAGAGAAAATTTAATCCTAACTTCTAAAGTAGTGGGTCCCAATGATTATTTTAAGTATATAAGAGAAAATTTGGGTTTTTCAAAAGAGGTTTTGCGAGAAGCTTTGGAAAAAAGTTTAAACAGGTTGCAAACCGATTATGTGGATCTTTATCAATTGCATTGGCCGGAAAGAAATACCAACTATTTTGGAAAACGAAATTACAAACATGACGAAACTGAAAAATGGGAAGACAATTTTAAGGAAGTCATAGATGTTTTGGACGGATTCGTTAAAGAAGGAAAGATTCGCCATTATGGGGTTTCCAACGAAACTTCTTGGGGTTTGATGCGGCATTTGGAGGAAAGCAAAATAAATAACACAACGCGTTGTAAAACCATCCAAAATCCATATTCACTTTTAAACAGAACTTTTGAAGCTAATTTGGCAGAGGTTTCTCATCGCGAGAATGTTGGCTTGCTGGCTTATTCACCATTGGCTTTTGGAACTTTGTCCGGTAAATACTTAAATGGAAACTTACCGGTGAACACCCGATTGGTATTATTTTCTGCATATTCAAGATACAGCAACAAACAAGCCCGTATTTTAACTCAAAAATATGCCGAATTGGCAAAGGAGTTAGCTATGAGTTTGGCGCATTTGGCTTTGGCTTTTGTAAATCGGCAGCCTTTTTTGACCTCCGCCATCATTGGCGCAACAACGATGCAACAATTGAAAGAAAATATCTCAAGTATTGACGTGGAACTTACTGATGAAATACTAGAGAAAATTGATGAAATTCACGAATCGCAGCCAAATCCGGCACCTTAAAAAGGTTAAAAGTTCAAGTTAAAAGTTAAAAGTTGAAAGTTGAAAGTTGAAAGTTGAAAGTTGAAAGTTGAAAGTTGAAAGT
>DAIQBF010000229.1:0-5144 GCA_036781305.1 Lutibacter sp. | reverse complement strand
TGAAGATAAAACAGTAAGTGTTGAGGTTTTAATAAAAAACGCATTGAAAAATTTATAAAATTTGAAAAACGCGCGGTATATCGTTAAAACATATATTTTATTTTTTTTCTTTTGGTTTTTTCTTTTAACAGTTAAAGCCCAAACGCCTCCTGTTTTAATTCCAAATGACACTACAATTGTTGAAAAAGCAACAGATACCATAAAATTAAAATACCCTTTTAAAAGTTATCAGGAAGGAAGTTTGTTTTTAACCGACCCAAAGCAATCGGAAATTATTTATGATACCGCGCTTGGGAAATATATGATTGTTGAAAAAATTGGTGATTATTATGTGCAGTATCCAATTTTTATGACTCAGGAAGAATATAAACAATACCAGCTAAAAAAGGACATGCTGTCCTATTACAAAAACAAAATTAGCGCAACCAACAGCAAAAAAGCAGGAAGCCTTGACTCCCAAAAGAATTTATTGCCAACCTATTACATAAAGTCCGATTTTTTTCAATCCGTTTTTGGAGGAAATACCATTGAAGTAAATCCGCAGGGATCTGTATTGGTTAAGCTGGGAATGTTGTACCAAAAAGTGGACAATCCGCAATTGTCCGAACGCAACAGAAAAAGTTTTACCTTCGATTTTAATCAGGAAATTAGCGCCAGTATTTTAGCCAAAGTGGGAACCAAGTTAAAAGTTAGCGCACAATACGACACACAATCAACTTTTAATTTCCAAAATCAGATAAAGTTGGAATACACGCCATCGGAAGATGACATTCTTCAAAAGATAGAAGTGGGAAATGTGAGCATGCCTCTAAAAAACTCCTTAATTGTTGGTGCCCAAAGTTTATTTGGGGTTAAAACACAATTGCAATTTGGAAAAACAACCGTTACTGGTGTTTTTGCAGAACAAAAATCACAAACCAAAACAGTTGCTGCCCAAGGAGGTTCCACCATTCAGGAATTTGAATTGCAGGCAACGGATTACGATGAAAATCGCCACTTCTTTTTAGCGCAATATTTTAGGGACCATTACAACAGCGCATTAAAAGATTTTCCGTTAATCAACAGCGCAATAAATATTACGAAAGTGGAAGTTTGGGTAACCAACCGAAACGCCACCACCATTGACATTAGAAATATTGTGGCACTTTCCGACATTGGGGAAGGCGATCGATCAAATATTGGCCCGGCCAACGTTACACCGGTTCCGGGAGCATTATTCCCCTCAAACAACGCAAACGACATTTCATCTATATTAACGACCACAAATCCAGTTCGTAACATTTCAACGGTAAGCAATGGCTTGTCCCCTTTTGCCATGCAACAAGGCCGGGATTATTCGGTATTGGAAAATGCCATAAAACTAAGGCCTGATGAATTTAGGGTGCATCCGCAATTGGGATTTATTTCATTAAACCGAAGGTTGGCCGATTCTGATGTGCTTGCAGTGGCTTTTGAATATACCATAAGCGGTGATTCCCAAGTTTACAAAGTGGGTGAATTTACAAGTGACGGTATTATTGCGCCTGAAAATATTGTGGTAAAACTCCTTAGAAGCGAAATCATTAGCACAGATATTCCGCTGTGGGATTTGATGATGAAAAACATCTATTCTTTGCAAACCTACAGAATGCAACCCGACGGTTTTCGTTTGGAATTGTTGTATGCGGATGACGCTACTGGCGTGCCAATAAACGTATTGCAAAATGCCAAAACCACGGGTGTTGCAGACAAAACATTGTTGAATTTATTGGATGTGGACAGGCTCGACCAAAGTCAGTTTTACACTCCGGAAGGCGACGGTTATTTTGATTATGTGGAAGGCGCTACGGTAAATTCGGAAAAGGGATATATTATTTTTCCTAATGTTGAACCTTTCGGTAAAGATTTACAGGCAAAATTAACCAACAGCGCTGATGAAATATATATTTTTAATGAATTATACCGAATCACGCAATCCGAAGCAAGAAATAATTTTCAGCAAAAAGATAAGTATTTAATAAAAGGATACCATAAATCGGAAAGTGCCAATGGCATTCCGTTAGGGGCGTTTAATGTGGAACAAGGCTCGGTTAGGGTAACTTCCGGCGGAAGGGAATTGGTTGAAGGAATAGATTATGTGGTGGATTATCAAATGGGAAGGGTTCAAATTATCAACCCGAGTTTGGAAGCTTCCAATGCGCCAATTGAAGTTTCCGTAGAAAACAATGCCACCTTCAATTTACAGACAAAAAGTTTTTTGGGCGTTAATGTGGAACATAAATTTTCTGATGAATTTATTGCAGGGGTAACCATTTTAAATTTAAACGAAAAGCCAATAACACAAAAAGCGCTATTTGGACAAGAGCCAATTAACAATACTATTTTTGGATTAAATGCAAGCTTTGGAACAGAAGTTCCGAAATTTACAAAATGGGTAAACAAACTGCCAAATGTGGATACGGATGTTCCTTCAAATTTCTCCATTCGGGGAGATTTCGCTTATTTAATTCCCGGTTCTCCAAAAAGAATTGAGTTAGATGGGCAGGCGACTTCTTATGTTGATGATTTTGAAGGCTCGCAAATTCCTGTTGAAATAAAAACAGTTCAGCAATGGTATATGGCAAGTACGCCGCAATACCAAACTAAGTTTGATTTGGGAGGAAATACCACCGGCCTGCCTTACGGATACAAAAGAGCCAGATTGGCTTGGTATATTATCGATCCGCTTTTTTATGGAGGCTCTTCATTACAGCCTGGAAATATTGACAATACAGAGCTTTCACGTGCTGAGGTTAGAAGAATTAGATATGAAGAATTATTCCCGGAACAAGATTTGGATTTAACGCAGTCAACCGTTGTGAGAACTTTGGATTTGGCCTATTATCCCAACGAAAGGGGAAGTTATAATTACGACACTTCCAATGTTGGGCCTGATGGAAAATTCATCAATCCGGAAGACCGATGGGCAGGGATTACCAGACCATTGACTACAACCGACTTTGAACAATCTAACGTTGAATATATCCAGTTTTGGTTGATGGATCCATACGACCATTATTCCATTACTAATGCAGAAGGATTGCCTTCCGGCGTAAATCCGAATGATCCCCAAAATCAGGTTGGGGAAGTGTATTTTAACCTGGGAAATGTTTCGGAAGATATTTTAAAAGACGGCAGGAAAATGTATGAGAACGGCTTGCCTGAAAATCCTTTGAGCACCAACAATACCGAACCGACTGTTTGGGGGAAAATTCCAACCAACCAATCTTTATTGTACGCATTTAGCGACAAAGACAGTGAACGTTTAAGTCAGGATATTGGCTTGGACGGATTGAATGATGATGAAGAAATCCAAATGTTTGGAACCGCTTTTGGTCCCGATCCTTCAAATGACAATTATTCCTATTTTAGAAGCACAGATTATGACAACAACAATGCTTCCGTTTTAACACGCTATAAAAAATATAACAATACCCAGGGAAACTCGCCAACAAATAATTTATCTACAGAAAGTTATCCAACTTCAGCAACAACATTTCCGGATGTTGAAGACATCAATAAAGACCAAACCATGAACACGGTGGAAAGCTATTATCAATACAAAGTGTCTTTAAATAAGAATGATTTGGTGATAGGACAAAATAATATCGTTGATGAGAAAATCGTAAAAGTGAAGCTTGAAGACGGCAGTGAAAAGGAATTTAGATGGTTGCAATTCAGGATTCAGGTAGGCAGCCCTGATGAGGTTGTGAACAATATTACCGGATTTAATTCCATTCGTTTTATGCGAATATTTTTGACCAAATTTAAAATGCCGATTGTGTTGCGTTTTGGTGAGTTGCAATTGGTTCGCGGCGATTGGAGACGTTACACAAAAACATTGGATGACCTTATTGTTCCTCCACAAGATTTAACAAATGCACAATTGCAAAACTTTCAGGTGGGCGTGGTTAATATTCAGGAAAACGAAAGCAGAAGCCCAATACCTTATGTATTGCCGCCGGGAATTGAACGTGAAATTTTAAGGGGAACCACCACTTTGCAAAAACAAAATGAACAATCCTTATCTTTAAAAGTCACCGATCTTGAACCTGAGGAAACAAGGGCGATATTCAAAAATGTAAAGGTGGATTTAAGAATGTACAAACATTTGAAATTGTTTTTGCATGCCGAAGGAGTTCAAACAAAACCGCAGGTTCAGGACAATGAATTAAAAGCGATTATCAGAATTGGAAGTGATTTAAACGACAATTATTATCAGCTTGAAAAACTATTGACCATTTCCGCTTACGGCGTTACAACTCCGCTTGAAATTTGGCCTGAAGAAAATAATTTAGATGCTTTATTGGAATATTTGGGAAAACTTAAATTGTTAAGATTTGAAGATGGAATTGCGCCAAATGTTTTGTACCCGGCAGTAAATATGCCTTCGCCCATTGAAGGATTGGAAGGTTACGATATTCGGGTGAAAGGAAATCCAAATTTGGCGAATATTAAGACCATTATGCTTGGGGTAAAAAATGTGACAACCACCAATCAAAGTGCTGAAATTTGGTTTAATGAAATGCGGGTTTCGGAGTTCGACAATAAAGGAGGCTGGGCAGCCGTGGTAAGCGCCGACGCAAATTTTGCCGATTTTGCGGATGTTTCCGTAACTGGAAGAATGGAAACACAAGGTTTTGGAGGTATTGAACAACGCGTAAATGAACGCAGTCAACAAGACACTAAATTGTATGATGTGGTCACCAATGTGAATTTCGGAAAATTATTACCGAAAGACTGGGGCATAAAATTACCTTTTAATTACAGCGTTTCAGAAGAGTTTAAAGATCCAAAATACGATCCGCAATACCAGGATATATTGTTTGATGACGCTAAGAATATCAATCCAAACAGCGCTAGCGCAAGAGATTACACCAAACGAAGAAGTATCAGTTTAATCAATGTTAGAAAAGAATTCAACCACAATTCAGAAAATAAAAAACATTTTTACAGTGTAGAAAATTTGTCGGTTTCTTATGCCTATAATGAAACCTACCATAAAGATTACAATGTTCAAAAATTCAGTGATCAAAATGTGCGGGCCTCGGCCAACTATAATTTTAGTTTCCAGGAACTGACTTTAGAACCTTTTAAAAACGTAGGGACACTTGATGGCAAGTATT
>DAIQBF010000228.1:0-5167 GCA_036781305.1 Lutibacter sp. | reverse complement strand
CAAGGACCCTTCAAAAAATGCCTCATAAGTACCAGTTTTATGAAAACTTTAAAGAAAATGAAGCCCGTTTAACCATAAAAAATGCGGTTGAAAAGTTAAATATTCCGCATTTAATTATCCATGGCGAAAATGATGAAACCGTATTGCCTGAAGAGGCCAAAAACTTACATTTGTGGAATCCTAAAAGCGAGCTCGTTTTTATTGAAGAAATGAGCCATACTTTGGGTTGTAGTCAACCTTGGGAAAGTCCGGCGATGCCTTTCCACTTGAAAAAAGCGGTAAATAAAAGCATTAATTTTATTATTAATAGATAAGTTTTAAGTGTAGATCATAATTAAAATGATTATTAAAAAGGCTTTAAAACAAGATTTAGAACAATTGCTTTCCATTGTAAACAGTTGCGGACAACATTTAATTGAACAAGGTATCTTCCAATGGAATGAGAAATATCCTTCAAAAGAAGTTTTGCTCGAAGATATTGAACTTCAGCAAATTTGGAAATTGGAAGATGAAAATGCCATTGTCGGTTTAATTGTGCTTACCGAAATTGAAGATTTAGCTTACAAGCAAGTAAAATGGCTGACAAAAAATCAGCGCCATCTTTATATTCATCGTTTGGCGGTTGATCCTAATTTTCAAGGAAAAGGGTATGCGCAAAAATTAATGGATTTTGCAGAGCAATTTGCCTTGCAAAACAACTATAATTCCATCAGATTAGACACTTTCAGCCAAAATAAAAGAAATCAACTGTTTTACGAAAAGCGCAATTATATAAAATTGGGAAGCATTTATTTTCCAAAGCAAAGTGAATTTCCTTTTTATTGTTATGAAAAGCTTATAAATAATGTTGATATTTTTAAAAATAATTAATTGGGTAACACCTCTCCAATGAAAAGCAATAAATGATTGAAGAAAAAGCACTAAATGTATAAAAGGTCGAACATCACATTTAAAGGAATCAACAAATTGGCAATTCCCGCAATAATTGCAGGAATTGCAGAGCCTTTGCTTTCAATTACTGATACCGCCATCGTTGGAAATCTAACGGAAAATCCAACCGAAGCGCTTGCTGCCGTAGGCATTGCAGGCTCCTTTATTTCGGCAATGATTTGGATTTTAGCCCAAACGCGTTCAGCCATTTCAGCCACCATCTCTAAATATTTGGGCGCTAAAAAATTAGACGAAATAGCGACCTTACCGGCGCAAATCATTGCGATTAATTTAATTTTAAGCGGGATTATTTGTTTCATTACCCTATTTTTTGTCGTTGAAATTTTTCAACTATACAATGCTGGTGGACTTGTTTTAAAATATTCCATCGATTATTATAAAATACGTGCCATTGGTTTTCCGTTGACGCTTTTTGTATTTTCGGTTTTTGGTGTTTTTAGAGGATTGCAAAATACTTATTGGCCAATGGTTATTAGCATTATTGGTGCAGGATTAAACATTGGGCTGGATTTTATTTTAGTTTTTGGAATTGATGGGTTTATTGAACCGATGAATGTGAAAGGTGCCGCCTGGGCAAGCGTGATTGCGCAAGCCGTAATGGCAATTTTATCTTTGATATTGCTGTTGAAAAAAACGCCGTTTAGTTTAAGACTGTCGTTTACCTTTAATAAAGAAATAAAAAACTTAGTGGGATTAAGCCTAAATTTAATGGTGCGGGCATTGGCCTTAAATGTTGCTTTATATCTGGCAAATGCTTATGCAACAAAATATGGGAATAATTATATAGCGGCACAAACCATCGCCTTTCAAATTTGGCTGTTTTTTGCATTTTTTATTGATGGATATTCCAGTGTGGGCGATATTGTTTCGGGGAAGTTATTGGGAGAAAAAAATTATAAAAAGCTTTGGAGATTAAGTGTTAAATTAAGCAGATACTCTATTGTTGTTTCCATAATACTTGCGCTGTTTTGTGCTATTTTTTACTTTCCGATAGGCCGTCTTTTTTCGAAAGACTTGTTTGTGTTACAGTCTTTTTACGGTGTTTTTTGGATAGTGCTTATAACGCAGCCAATAAATGCGGTAGCTTTTGTTTTTGACGGAATTTTTAAAGGGCTTGGAGAGGCTTCAACGCTAAGGAATTTATTGCTGACGGCCACTTTTTTAGGGTTTATTCCTGTGCTGTTAATCGGTGATTATTTCAATTTAAAACTTTATGCAATATGGATGGCATTTACAGTATGGATGATTATGAGAGCTGGAATTTTAGTATTTAAATTTAGAAAAAAATATTTATACAAAAACTCGTAACTTTGAACATTATGAGCAACGGAAGTTTATACACGTATATTCAAAATAAGATTGCCACCATAGAATTTGGGCATCCGGCAAGCAATTCGTTTCCAAGCGAATTGTTAAACAGGCTTACAACATCTTTAAACGAACTAAGCACCAATAACGAGGTAAATGTTATTTTATTAAAAAGTGAAGGAAAAAATACTTTTTGTGCAGGAGCTTCTTTTGATGAATTGGTTGCAATTTCGACTGTTGAAGAGGGAGAAAAGTTTTTTTTAGGCTTTGCCAACGTAATTAATGCGATGCGAAAATGCCAAAAGTTAATTATTGGTCGTGTTCAGGGAAAAGCGGTTGGCGGCGGCGTGGGTTTGGCTGCGGCATGTGATTATTGTTTTGCCACGGAACAGGCTTCCATTAAATTATCTGAATTTACCATTGGCATCGGTCCCTTTGTGATTGCTCCAGCGGTTACCCGTAAAATGGGTTTGGCGGCTTTAAGCGAATTGACTTTGGATGCTGTCAATTGGCAAAATGCTTATTGGGCAAAAGAAAAAGGACTGTATGCAAAAGTCTTTGGATCTATTAATGAAATGGATAAGGAAGTAGATAATTTTGTTTTTAAATTGTCTCAATACAATCTGGAAGCTTTAAGGGAAATGAAAAAGGTATTGTGGAAAGGCACTGAAAATTGGGATTTATTACTGGAAGAAAGAGCAAAAATTAGCGGTAAATTGGTGCTGTCTGAAACTACAAAAAGCGCTTTGCAAAAATTTAAAAAGTAACAAAATGTTGTTAAACTTTATTGCATTTTTTCTGCAAATTAACGTTGAAGAGAAAATTAAAAATGCTCCGGATAAAGGATATGAAATTGGCCTCGTCATTGGAACCTATTTGCCTTTTATACTTTTGGCGGCATTGGCTTATTTTATTTATTATAAAGCCAAAAACAGAAAAGATCTGGAAGATTAAATATTAATATTTATCATAAAAATGAGTGCAATCAGAATCACAAAGCAATTTAATTTTGAGACTGGACATGCCTTGTATGGCTACGACGGGAAATGTAAAAATGTACATGGGCACAGTTACAAACTTTCGGTGACCGTAATTGGAACTCCAATTGGGGATTCAACAAATGTAAAATACGGAATGGTCATCGATTTTGGGGATTTGAAAAAAATTGTGTCGTCGGAAATAGTGAACAAATTTGACCACGCCACCGTTTTTAACAAAAATACACCGCATATTGAGCTGGCAAGGGAATTGGAAAAAAGAGATCATAGCGTTATTTTGGTCGATTATCAGCCGACCAGTGAAATGATGTTGGTGGATTTCGCTGAAAAAATTAAAAACAGATTGCCAAAAAACATCAAGCTGCATTCCTTAAAATTGCAGGAAACAGGCTCTTCACATGCCGAATGGTATGCGTCCGACCAAAATCCTCTATAAATCTCCCCAAAGGGAAGACTTTTTTGCTGGATTTTAAGAATATTTCTGGTTAATTTCTAAAAATCAACACAAATACAAAGATTTTTAACCGCAAATTCCGCAAAGAAAATACGCAAAGAGCGCTAAAATAAGTTGTAAATTTTGAATTGGTGGGTTGGTAAGTTTTCAATTATCATCCCGCACGTACAGGATTCATTTTTAATTCAAGTTGCGTTAAGGATTGCAGCGAAAATCCCTGCGTTGCGAGTTTGTGAATAAAAATATTCAACAGATTGCTGCGCTCCGCTCGCAATGACGGATTGTAGTGGAAAGCCTGACCCCCCGCCTTTTCGGCGGGGGGAAACGCCCACCAAAAAATGCGGGCAATCCCAAAATATTATTTTGAATTAGCTTTTAAAATTTAGGTTCCGTTAAAGGTATTCATGGTGTTGTTTAAACCGGCGGTGCCAAAGGATTTAATAAGCTCTGCGGATTTATCCAAACGTTCTGGAAGGGATTTCAACTCGTTTTTATCCCATTCGCCCAAAACAAAGTCAACCTGACGGCCTTTAGAAAATTCCGATCCGACGCCAAATCTAAATCGCGCATATTCTTGGGTTTGTAAAACGGCCGTAATGTCTTTTAAACCATTATGGCCACCGTCGCTTCCTTTTGCTTTCACACGAATAGCGCCAAAAGGCAGGTTTAAGTCATCACAGATAACCAATAAGTTTTCAATGGGAATATTCTCTTTGGTAAGCCAATATTTTACGGCTTTACCGCTTAAATTCATATAGGTTGATGGCTTTAGCAAAATAAAAGTTCTTCCTTTAAATTTAAAGGTGGCGATGGCACCCAGTTTTTCACTTTCAAAAGAAACGGATTCTTTTGATGCGATTTCATCCAAGATTTTAAAACCAATATTATGACGGGTAGCCGCATACTTTTCACCAATATTTCCTAAACCAACAATCAAATATCTTTTCATGGAATCTAATGCTAAGGCTTCCTTTTTAGAGCCAAACAATAATTTTATTAATCTAATAAATTGCATAAAGCAAAAGTAATAAAAAAGAGTGGGGGTTTAATTAAATAAAAAAGCGCTGCTGTTGCAACGCTTTTTAATGCTTAATAAAAAGTTTATTTATCAGCTTTAGCAGCTTCTTCTGGCGTGGCGACTTTAGCAACATTACGAGAAGTTCTAACTTGTGCAACTACGGTATTTTCCGGATTTAAAATACTGTATTTTTTACCGGATAATTCTGTAACGTATAATTTATCTCCGATGTCTAATTTTGAGATGTCGGCATCAATAAAGTCTGGCAAGTCTTTAGGTAAAGCCCTAACGTTTAATTTACGTTGTGCAAAACGAAGTGAACCACCTTTAATAATACCTGGAGCCGTACCAAGTAACTGTACAGGAATTGCCATTGTTACCATTTTATCATCAAATAACTGATAAAAATCGATGTGTAAAATTTTGTCAGATACTGGG
>DAIQBF010000227.1:0-5182 GCA_036781305.1 Lutibacter sp. | reverse complement strand
TTTATAGCCAATCCCCAAACGAGAGGTGTAGAATTCAAACTTTGGCTCTTCTTCAGAAGCAATCCTGATTCCGATGTTAATCTTCTTTTTGGTACCTTCTGTAAGCAAGCCAATTTCTTCATAATTGTCAATAATGGGAATGCAATTTTTATGTCCGTTATTGATTAATCGTTGAATGTTTGCAATGTATTCATCTCTTTTAAAACCATTACACAGAATATAGGTTTTATCGGTTATTTTGCCCTCATTTTTTAAATTTTCAACAATATCAATATCAAAAGCGGAGGAAGTTTCTATATGGACATCGTTTTTTAAAGCTTCATCCAACACATGTTTAAAATGGGAACTTTTGGTGCAATAACAATAATGGTATTTGGCTTTGTATTTGTGCTTGTGCATTGTATTCACAAACATTGCTTTGGTTTTTTGAATATTTTCGCTAATTTTTGGTAAGTAGGTAAATTTTAAGGGCGTTCCAAATTCTTCAACCAATTTCATAGTATCAATGTCATGAAAATGCAGGTTTTTATTGGAATCAACCTTAAATTCCTCTTGGGGAAAATCAAATGTTTGGCTGATTAAGTCGATATATTTTGTGTTCATTTAGTATTTTAATTTTACAATTAATAAGGTAGTCATTTTTAGACTCATATTAAATTCAAAAGGAGGATCTTTTATCTATACTCTTAATACTAAATAATTTTTTTTAAACCTAACAACTTTCAAGGGGTTGTACAACTTTAAAATGTGTTTAAAATAAGTCATTAAAATGCTTAATTCTTCGTTATATTTTTCAAAAAATTTGTGTTTTAAAGACTTGGAAACATACGTGTTAGAAACTTTAAAACACAGTTCATTCACAGCTTTTAAAAACGTTGGCGCAAACTTATATAAAAAATCAATACAAATTAAAAAAATTCTATATTTATCGTGTAAAAACCAACTCATTTTCTGTAGATAAGTTTGCATCAAAAGCATAACCTTTCTCATTAAAATTTTTCAAATCCTCTTTGGTTTCAACATTTTGATCAATGATGAAACGAACCATTAAACCTCTCGCTTTTTTAGAGTAGAAAGCGATTGTTTTTAATTTACCTTCTTTAAAATCTTTAAAAACAGGCGTGATTACAGGAACTTTTAACAATGCCGGTTTTACAGCTTTAAAATACTCAACGCTTGCCAAGTTAATAAATAATTCATCCTCAGCGAGTTCTGAATTCAATTTTTCTGTAATTGTATTTCCCCAAAACTGGTATAAGTTCTCATTTTTCGCCACTTTTAATTTGGTTCCCATTTCTAAACGATAAGGCTGAATCAAATCTAAAGGCTTCAACAAACCATATTTCCCCGACAGGATTCTTAATTTATTTTGAAGCTGATTCAATTTATCATTTGATAGGGAATAGGCATCCAGACCAATATAAACATCGCCTTTAAAAGCAAAAATCGCTTGTCGGGAATTCTTTAATGTGAAGGGCAATTCCCATTTCTGGTTTCTCTGCCAATTTAATTCGCCCAAGTTTGGAGAAACACTCATTAAATCAGAAAGTTGTTTTGGCGATTTCTTTTTTAAAACGGTATTTAATTTTTCGGCTTCATCCAAAAAAATTCCTTGTGTAAATTGCTTTGTTGGAATTGAAGTCTTGTAATCCAATGATTTAGCCGGTGATATAACGATTTTCATTTTTATTTTTTGTCATTTTTTAGTTGAAATTCATTCAACAGTGCAATTTTATGATTCGTATTTTAAAAACAATCGATTAAAAATAAAAATTAATAAATGAATATTCGCGTTTTTCTAAATTATTATTGAAATAATTCTAATTTAAACAAGTTCATTTATAATTTTTGTATGTTTTCATAGAACAAACCCAATTGGTTTCCCAGCGTGTGAATACGATGCCTTTGTTATGATTTTCGAGCACTATTTTATACTTTGAATCAAATTCCCACATCATTTTATGAAACTCAAAATCGCAGAAAGAATAGAATAAGTCATCATTTAGAATGGTGGTGCCAATATTTATGCTGTCAAATAAGTAAACTTTGTCGTTTTGAAAAAATTATAGTGCGCATTTCTGTTCCAGTTTTCAACAACGAATTCTCTCATTTTATTCTTTTTGATTGATGGTATAGCTCCGCCATTTCTCTAAACACAATTGCATATCTTGAGGCATTTCAGAATTAAACTGTAAGAATTCTTTGGTAATCGGGTGCTGAAAACCCAAAGTTTTGGCGTGAAGCGCTTGCCTTGGCAATACTTTAAAACAATTTTCCACAAATTGTTTGTATTTGGTAAACGTTGTTCCTTTTAGAATAATATTTCCGCCATAACGTTCATCGCTAAAAAGCGTGTGCCCAATGTGTTTCATATGAGCCCTAATTTGATGCGTTCTTCCGGTTTCCAATTTGCACTGAATTAAGGTTACATAACTAAAACGCTCCAGCACTTTATAGTGTGTAATTGCAGGTTTTCCAAATTCACCAGAAGGAAAAACATCCATTTGCAGACGATTTTTTAAACTTCTGCCAATATTTCCTTCAATAATCCCTTCTTCTTCATCAATATTTCCCCAAACTAAGGCATAATACAATCGTTCCGTGGTTCTGTCGAAAAACTGTTTGGACAAATGTGCCATGGCATATTCGGTTTTTGCCACCACCAATAATCCGCTGGTATCTTTGTCTATTCTATGCACCAAACCTGGGCGTTCGTTAGAATTTGTCGGCAAATTTTCAATATGGAAAATCAATCCGTTCACCAAAGTGCCGCTATAATTTCCATGGCCGGGATGCACGACCATTCCTGCAGGTTTATTTACCACGATTACCTCATCATCCTCAAATAAAATATCCAAAGGAATGTCTTCTGCAACCAATAAATTTTCGTGGGGCGGATGCGCCAAAACAACACGAACCACGTCTTTTGCCTTTACCTTGTAATTTGATTTTACAGGAATGTCATTCACCAATATATTTCCCGCTTTTGCAGCCTGCTGAATTTTATTTCGGGTTGAATATTCTATGAAATTCATTAAATATTTATCCACTCGCAAAGGTTCCTGGCCTTCGCTGGCAACAAACCTATAATGTTCATAAAATTCCTCTTTCTCTAATTCGTCTATGTCTTCTGTTTTCATTCGATAATCATATCTTCAGTAGTTTCTATTGCCGGCTCACCTTCATTTCCATCGCCTAATTTCAAAATAAGCTCTGAATCTTGTGGAATTTTATCACCCGTTTTTAAATCTTTTCCATTATATATTAAACCTCTCACCACATCTTTCGCAATATCATTTACATAAATTTCCTGTGTGCTTATTCTAAATCCGATAGCCGTTAATTGCGAGGTTGCCTGTCTTTTTGTTTTGCCATAAAAATCGGGTATTTCAACGTCTTTATATCCAGATGGATTCAATGTTAAATAAATCTTTCGTTTTTCTTTCACAAAATCTCCTGCTTCCGGACTTTGTTCAATGACAGATTTTTTCGGGTATTCTGGACTAAAACTTGCCGAGTCTATAACTTCCCAGTTCAAATTCAACTCGTCTAAAGTTTTTTCAACTTTCTCCAAACTCATTTTTGACAAGTTAGGAACTTGTATTTTCTGATTGTGGTTGGTGGAAAGGTTTAACCAAATCACTATAAAAAAAATCAATGCCAACAAGACAATAAAAGCAATTAGCAATTGCTTTACAAATACTTTAGATTTTATAAATTGAATAAAACTCATTTTCTCGTTTTTTGGTTTTGTGCAAAGATACTTTATTATTGTTTATTTTTTTTAACTGTTTATTTGTTGAATTGTGTAGTTGTTTATTTGTTTTGTTATCGCGAAGTTTTTGTAAAAACTTCGAAATCTTTTGTTTGTTGAAATGTAATTTGAAATGAATAATATTTATTTACAACAAAAAACTTCTAATATTTAACTTTTAATCCTATCCCCAACCCTTTCCGAAGGAAAGGGAGTTTGATTTGAAATAAATAGTTATTTACAACAAAAAACTTCTAATATTTACCTTTTAATATTTAACTTTTAAACTGTAAGTTTGTATTTCAACTTATTAAACTTATAATGAAAAAAAATATTGCCATAATTATGGGCGGATACTCTTCGGAAGTTGAAATCTCCTTACAAAGTGGCCAGGTTGTTTATGAAAATATTTCAAAAGAAAAATACAACACCTACAAAGTTCATATTCTTAAAGAAAAATGGGTGCTTGTTGATGATTTTGGAAATGAATTTCCCATAAACAAACACGATTTTTCAGTAGAAATCAAAGGTGAAAAAATCAATTTCGACTGTGTTTTTAATGCCATTCACGGACATCCGGGCGAAGACGGAACTATTTTGGCGTATTTTGAACTGATTGGGTTGAAACACACCTCAGCGCCTTTTTATCAAATGGCATTAACATTTAATAAGCGTGATTGTTTAAGTGTTCTGAAACAATATGGCATAAAAACCGCAAAATCTTACTTCTTAAATAAAGGCGACAACATTATTGTTGAAGAAATAATTGCCAGAGTAGGTTTGCCTTGTTTTGTAAAACCAAACAATGCAGGTTCCAGTTTTGGAATTTCCAAGGCAAAAACTGTTTCAGAAATGATTCCTGCCATAGAAAAAGCTTTTAAGGAAGATTCACAGATTTTAATTGAAGAATTTTTAGATGGTCCGGAAATTACCATTGGCGTTTTAATCTACAAAGGAAAAATTAAAGTGTTGCCAATGACAGAAATTGTCTCTGACAACGAATTTTTTGATTACGAAGCCAAATATTTAGGGAAATCACAAGAAATTACGCCAGCCAGAATCTCAGAGGAAATTCACGAAAAATTAGAAAAATTAGCTTCTTACGTATATAAAATTTTAAACTTGAGCGGTTTTTCGCGATCAGAATATATTTTGGTAAATAACGAACCTTATTTTTTGGAAATGAATACGGTACCAGGATTGACAACGGCAAGTTTAATTCCGCAACAAGGAGAAGCTGCCGGTATTAGTTTAGAAGAACTTTTTCATAACGCCATAGAAATGGCTTTAAATCACAATTTATGAAACGAGCATAACAAATTTTGACACACAGAGGAATGATTAATGGCGAACCTGCCTGCGGCAGGCAGGCTGCAGCTGTACCAACAAAAAAATAAAAATTAAACAGATGAAACGAGCCATAACAAA
>DAIQBF010000226.1:0-5198 GCA_036781305.1 Lutibacter sp. | reverse complement strand
GGAATACCCTTTTTTCTCTAAAAAAAGAATGTGTGATTTTAAAAGATCTATCTCATCATCAACCCATAAAATGTTTATATTACCCATATTGTTATCTTTGCATTATCATTAATAAAAATTATTGTTTTGAGCGAAAAAAAAACGAACAAACTGAAAATATTAAACGACCCAATTTACGGTTTTATTACAATCCCAAATGTTTTAATTTACAATTTAATTGAACATCCGTATTTTCAAAGATTAAGAAGAATATCTCAAATGGGTTTATCGTATTTGGTTTATCCTGGCGCGCACCATACGAGATTTCATCATGCAATTGGAAGCGTTCATTTAATGCAGAAGGCTGTAAGAATTTTAAAATTTAAAGGCGTTCAAATTTCCGAAGAAGAAGCAACGGCAGTTTATATCGCGATTTTGTTGCACGATATTGGTCATGGCCCGTTTTCGCATGCCTTAGAAGGGCAATTTATTAAGGAGCTATCACACGAAAACATCTCCTTATTATTTATGGAAGCTTTAAATGTTGCGTTTAACGGACAACTTTCACTGGCAATAGAAATATTTAAAGGGGATTACCATCGTAAATTTTTACACCAGCTTATTTCGAGCCAGTTGGATATGGACCGATTGGATTATTTAAAACGCGACAGTTTTTACACCGGCGTTGCTGAAGGCACCATAAATTCCGAGCGATTAATCACCATGCTTTATGTTAAGAATGATAATTTGGTGGTTGAAGAAAAGGGCATTTACAGTGTGGAGAGTTTTATTGTTTCCCGAAGGATTATGTACTGGCAGGTTTATTTGCATAAAACAGCGCTTGTGGCAGAAAAATTATTGGAAAAAATACTGAAACGCGCCAAAGAGCTTTCCTTAATGGGAATGGAGTTGCCTGCAACAAAAACATTGTCCGTTTTTTTAAAACACCCCATCACTAAGGATAATTTTACTGGGGAAAATTTAAAAATGTTTTCAAAACTTGACGATTATGATATTTTGTCCGCCATAAAAGACTGGATTTACAGCGATGACAAGATACTTTCAAAATTATCGAAAAATTTAATTGACAGAAGCTTGCCAAAAGTGATGATCCAAAACGAACCGTTTACTGAAAACCAACTTTTGACAATAAAACAACAGGTTAAAGAAAAATTAAATTATGGTGATGCAGCGTTGGAATATTTCGTATATCACGGAGAAATATGCAATCAGGCTTATGATTCAACAAAAAATAACATCCAAATAATTTACAAAAACGGAAACTTAAAAGACGTTACCGAAGCTTCTGATCATTTAAATATTCTGGCATTGTCAAATCCGGTTTATAAATATTATGTCTGCTATCCAGGGCAAACGCACCCGTTAAAATCTTAAAACACTTCCAAACCTCTAAAAATAAACTCTTTAGTTTTTGCCAAATGGTTTATTGTTTATGATTGGTTAGTTGTTGCATTGGCTTGTAGAATCGCTTTTGATAAAATAGAAGGTTTTGCTGAATTTGGACACATATTTCCAGACACCCATTATGGAAATAATCATAAACATAATATCATAAAAAAGTAAAGCACTTCTTATTTTGCGTTTTTTATAACTTAACACTTTCGAATATAATATATTTTGTTTATCAGAAAAAAGCACCTATTAAAGTATAATAATTGTTACTTTTGAGGCAGATTTTAGCATGAAAATAAATGCAAAATAATTGTAATTCTGTTACCCCTATACTTATTTAAAACTTAAATGGCAATTTTCTACTTGCAACATCATGGTTCTTAAAAAAGCCATAAAATATATGCTTATCAGTACATTGGCTTTTGCTTGTATGAACATTACAGTAAAATATTTAACGCACGTAAACGCATTTCAAATTGTATTTTTTAGATCGCTAAGTTCCTTGTTTTTCACCTTTGGATTTTTGTTGAAAAATGAAATTCCAATTCTTGGAAACAATAAGAAAATATTGATCCTTAGAGGATTGGTTGGCGCAACTTCTATGACACTTTTTTTTATGTCAATAAAATATTTGTCAATTGGCACTGCCGTGTCTATAAGGTATTTAGCGCCTATTTTTGCCGCTATTTTTGCAATAATCTTTATGAAAGAAAAAATATGGCCCTTGCAATGGCTGTTTTTTATAATGGCATTTTTAGGAGTGCTCATATTAAAAGGTTTGAATCCTCAAATAAACACTTTCGGTCTTATGCTGGTGTTAATTGCCTCGGTATTTAGCGGATTGGTTTACATAATTATTAGTAAAATTGGTAAAAGTGAACATCCTGTTGTAGTGGTAAATTATTTTATGATTATTGCAACTTTAATTGGAGGTGTTTTGTCTATTAAAAACTGGGAGAATCCTGTAGGAATAGAATGGGTATTGTTATTTAGCTTAGGCGTTTTTGGCTATATTGGACAAGTATTTATGACCAAAGCTTTTCAAACCGGAAAAACCAGCCAAGTGGCACCGGTTAAATATGTTGAAGTAATTTTTACGGTTGTATTTGGTTTACTATTATTTAATGAAGTTTATTCGTTTTGGAGTTTATTAGGCATCGTAATGATTATTGGATCTTTAATATTGAATGTATTGTACAAAGTTCGTAAGGATAGCGATTCCGTTTAATTTAAAAAAATATAAAGAATAGCATAAAACGCGATGAAAATTATTTAATTTAGCTTCAATAAAAATGACAATAAAATGAAACTAAAAAGTAAAAAAGCCATTATAACAGGTGGGAGCAGAGGATTGGGAAAAGCCACTGCGATTGCATTTGCAAAAAAAGGAATTGATGTTGCCATAACGGGCAGAAATGAAAAAAGATTAAAAGAAACCGTTGCTGAACTAAAAGCAATAGGCGTTAATGCTACTTACGAAATATTTGACGTAGGCAATTACGAAGAAGTTAAACAAGGAATTAAAAATATATTAGAAACACTAGGTTCTGTAGATATTTTGGTGAACAATGCTGGAATTGCAGCCTTCGGATCATTCAATGAGATGGAAATAAGTCAGTGGACAACCATTATTCAAACCAATGTCATGGGTATGTATTATGTTACCAAAGAAGTTCTTCCCTATTTAATAGAGAAAAATGAAGGGGATATCATAAATGTTTCTTCAACTGCCGGTTTAAATGGAAATGCGAATACTTCGGCATATTCCGCATCAAAATTTGCAGTTATTGGGATGTCAGAATCATTAATGAAAGAGGTGCGTAAGAACAATATTAGAGTTTGCACATTAACGCCAAGTACCATTGCAACGGATATGGCTTTAGAATTGGGAATTACAGATGGAAATGTTGAAAAGGTTTTACAACCTGAAGATTTTGCGGAATTGGTAGTCTCAATTTTAAAACTTCCTAGAAGAGCAATGCTTGCAAGCGCTTCCTTATGGTCAACAAATCCATTTTAGACAGTTTTTTAAATATTTATTATTAGAGTTTTATACCAAGAAGTTGCTTCTACTTAAGTTTATTGAACACTTGTTATACTGACTGACAAAAGGAGGGAAGCATAATGCCTGCCTGCCGACAGGAAAGGGAAACTATGTAGTTTATCTTTTCATAATTATTTTAGGCTCTAGTTTAAACTGGCTATTATGATTGAAATATCTAATTTTCGGCAATTTGTCGCCCCTGCCTGTCGGCAGGCACTGCTTTAGTCCCGGTAACGGGAGGGGAAAGAGCAAAGGGTCGAACCAACTTGAAACCTCCGAAATATGGATTTGAAATTAAATATCAACGCTCAATTAAACTAGAGCCTTATTTTATTATTGCTTAAAATAGAATATATTCTCTAAAAAGTAGCTTATAATGGAAAATATTTGTATTCACTAGCTCTTTTGAGTATTATAATGGAAAATATTTATTTTCAATATATACCAATGATTCAACCTTTTTGGAATTTCGCCAACGCGCCATCTTTCTTGATTGTTGCTTCAGCCACTGGCTAAACCAACAATACAAAATGTATTATAATGTTAGCGTTATGTTACTTTGCTTTGGGAAAAAGCAATATTAACGTTTATTTTGAAAAGTTTTATACCTAAAACATTCTCACAAATTTAATGGAACACTTATTTTGCTGGCAGACGAAAGGAGGGAAGCGAAATGTGTGTGGAATGGTAAATTATTTCATAATTAATGATTTATTTTGTATATTTTTACGTCAAATACTATACTATTAAATGGCTGCTGCTGAACAAATAAAAAGTTTAATTAAATCATTCAGTGAAGGTGATGATTCACGCTTCTATGCTACAGCTATGCAAATAGCTGCTGCAGAAGCACGTAAAGGACATCAAGACCTCGCAGAAGAGTTGAAAAAATTAATTCAAGATTCGAAAAAATCTAAAATTAATGAAAACACTCTAAAGAGATTACCAGTAAATGCAGCACAAAAAGAGCTTAATGATTTATTAGAATTCTCGAGACCTGATGATAAATTGAAAGATATGGTCTTATCTATTAAACTAAAAAAAACTATTCAAAGAATTTTAGATGAGCAACGTCAAATAGAAAAATTAAGACAACACAATTTATTTCCTAGAAAAAAAATACTATTAACTGGACCTCCAGGTTGTGGAAAAACAATGACGGCAAGAGTGATATCTAATGAATTAAGTATTCCTCTTTTCGTAATAAGACTCGACGGTCTAATAAGTAGGTATATGGGAGAGTCAATAGCGAAACTTCGTTTGGTCTTTGATACAATGAAAGAATTTAGAGCCGTTTATTTATTTGATGAATTCGATAGTATTGGAACAACTAGAAGTCAAGGAAATGAGGTTGGAGAAATAAAAAGAGTGCTTAATAGTTTTTTACTTCAAATTGAAAAAGATGATTCAAATAGTTTAATAATTGCGGCAACTAATATGCCTGAAAATTTAGATGAAGCATTATTTAGACGATTCGATGATATTATAAATTATCCATTACCTACGGAAGAGCAAATCTTCAAATACTATAAAAGAGAACTTCTAAAGAATGAATTAATAAGCGAAAATATTCTAATTGAACTTTCAAAAAATTCTATCGGACTAAATTTTTCAGACTTAGAAAAAATTTGTCAAGATTTTCTAAAAAATATTATTGTTTATGGAAAGGAAGAGTCTAGTTTAGAATTTTTATTTGAAATTATTAATTCAAGAAAAAGATCTTTCTAAAATAGTATGTCTGACTTAAATCACATTTTTCTTA
>DAIQBF010000225.1:0-5293 GCA_036781305.1 Lutibacter sp. | reverse complement strand
TTATCTGGCAATATCCAGTTTTTCTGGATTTTGTCTGCAGTCCCATACTTTTAAAACGATAATCTTATATTCAAGTATTTCGTAGAACAAAATATAATCCCCAACAATTAAACCCTTTATTAGCGCAAGCTTCGTTTTAATTCCAATTTCCGGATTTTTAGCCGCTCTTCTGAGTTCGGATTTAAATTTCTTATAAAGTTCCTGAGAATACTGACCGCTTTTGTTTCTCACTGAAAAGAACTCAAGAATTTCTTGTAATTGAATTTCCGAATTTCTAGACCACACTAATTCTCTGTTAGCCAAACTTCAACCTTTTTATCCATTTCTGATTGAGAAATAATGCCGCCTTTTTTCCCTTCGGCACTTGCTTTTAGGAGTTCTTTTTCTTGATTGGTTGACAATTCAATAAAGGGCTCTTTTTTCTTATTGTCCAAAATAGTTTTAATAGCATTCAGAAAATCAACATCTTCAATTCTTGATATTCTATTGATAAGTTCCTGTTTTAAATCAAGTGTATTCATATTTTTTTTGCTAATGAAATATTTATAAAATTACAAAATTTAAATGAAATCAGGTTGATTATTTTGTATTCGCCCAATCTTCAATCCAGCCCGATAACGTTTTTACCCAATCGTCATCATCATTTAAACACGAAATCATATTAAATTGGTCTCCGCCATTTTCCATAAAGGAATGTTTGGCTTCCATGCCAATTTCTTCCAATGTTTCGAAACAATCAGAAACAAAGGCTGGCGTTACCACCGCTAATTTTTTTATGCCAGTTTTAGCGAAATTGTCTATTGTTTGGTCGGTGTAAGGCTGGAGCCAAGGATCGCGTCCTAACCGAGATTGAAAAGATGTGCTGTAACTTCCTTCCTTTAAATTTAATTTTTCGGCAACATTTTTAGTGGTTTCGTAACATTGATGGCGGTAGCAGAATTCATGAGCTGGTGAAGGCGTGTTGCAACAACTGCCGTCAATTTTACAATGAGATTTTGTGATGTCCGATTTTTTAATATGTCTTTCCGGCACGCCATGGTAAGAAAAAAGCAGGTGTTCAGGTTTTAATCTGGTAAGTTCATTTTGAATGCTTTCACTTAAAACTTCAATATAATCTGCTTTGTTATAAAAAGCAGGAACCATGGTTAATTTAATTTTAGGGAACAGTTTTTTTATAATTTCTTTCGCCAAAACTTCTATAGTTTCTGTGGTTGCCATCGCAAATTGCGGGTAAAGAGGAATCAGTAAAATTTCTGTAACGCCTTGTTCTGCCAATTTTTGAATGCCGCTTTTTATGGATGGATTTCCGTAACGCATGGCCAATTCAACAGGAATATCCGTACTTTCATTTACTTTTTTATTTAATCTTTCGGAGAGCACAATTAAAGGAGAACCTTCATCCCACCAGATTTTTTTATAGGCGGCTGCCGATTTTTTTGGTCGGGTATTCAAAATAATGCCTTTTACCAAAAATGCACGCATTAAATAAGGAACGTCAATTACGCGCTCATCCATTAAAAATTCATCTAAATAATTTTTGACATCTTTTGTGGAAGTGCTGTTTGGTGATCCCAAATTTACTAATAAAGCTCCTTTCATTATGTTGGTGTAATTACGATTTTGCAAATTGTTTTGGTGTAATTCCGAATTTTCTTTTAAATGCGGCTATAAAATGGCTCGAAGTGCTATAGCCTAAATGCGAAGCGATTTCATTTACGTTTAATTGCTGTTCCTGCAGCAAGGTTTTTCCCAATTCCATTTTATGGTTTAATAAAAATGTAAATACGGGAACCCCATAAAATTCTTTAAAACCAGTTTTTAATTTTTTGATGTTAAGCCCAACTTCCTTTGCCAAATCGGAAAGGGATGGCGGATTGTTCATGTCTGAAAGGATCAGTTGTTTTGCCAGTTTTATTTTACTGGCAGTTTCCTCATTAGAAATATAAGGACAATTTTCAGTTTCTTTTTCTGAAGATTGACTGAAATAATAACTCAACAATTCGTAAACTTTTCCTTTAATATAAATGGGCCTTAACAATTCATTCGTTTGTTTTGTTCTTAGTTGGCCCAAAATTAATTTTATGGAAGAATTCATTTCTTTTGGTTCAATAATAGGGTTTTCCCCTTTTAAGCTGTTATAGTTAAATAAAACAGTTCCGTTAATTGAAAATAAAGAATGAAAATGCTCAATGGAAATCAAAATGGCCAGCAATTCGGAATTTGGAGGTAAATTAATAAGGAGGTCCATTTTCTCATCTTTAAAATATACCATACAAGAATTGCCTTCAGTTAAAGGCATCACACAATGTTCAAAGTTAAAAGCAACTTTACATGTGTTGTTGCAGCAAAAATAAATTTGAATATAATTATTGGTTAAAGAATACTTATATAGTTCTAAATTATCCGACAAGTTATTTAAATTAAAGACTTTAAAAGTGCCGGTTTCATTAAAAAGAAAATCGGAACTTTTGTCGATATTTTTGTAGTTTTCAAGATTGGATTTCATAAGCTACTTTCTCTAACTAACATTAATTATAAAACAAAAGTACTAATAAAAATCTATACAAAAAAATGATCAGATATGAAAAAGTATGACATAAGTCATAGTTTAAAGGCCTATATTTCTATGACATTTGTCATACTTTTATTCAAAAACCTGTTATTTAGATATATTATAAATTACGAATGATAACTTATGCCGACAAATAAAGTACTTTTACCGATGTTTTATAGCGAAATATAATTGTACTTTTGTCGATACTTATTGATAACACTAATTTTATGAGTCAAGAAAATACACCTACAAAATTATACAACGTAGGGCTAAGCTATAAAAAAGCTGATGTAAAAGTGCGAGGTGCTTTCAGTGTCACTAAAGAAAATCAAAAATTATTATTAAAAGAGGCTAAAGAAAAGGGAATCGACGGGATTTTTATCCTGTCAACTTGCAATAGAACTGAAATTACAGGTTTTGCAAAACATCCTTTTGAATTGATTAGTTTACTGATAAAATATTCAAACGGCAGTGTTGAAGATTTTATAGAAGTCTCCAATGTTTATAAAAATAAAGATGCCGTAAAACATCTGTTTCATATCGGAACCGGATTGGATAGCCAAATATTAGGCGATTATGAAATTGTTGGCCAATTAAAAGAATCGTTTAAGCAAGCAAAAATTGCCGGGACTACCAACGCCTATTTAGAGCGATTGATGAATTTGGTTTTGCAGGCAAGTAAAGATGTTAAGAACAATACCCAATTAAGTTCGGGAACAACCTCTGTGGCTTATGCTGCCATTCATTATATTATGGAGAATATGCCCGACTATAATGAAAAGAAAATCCTTATTTATGGGTTGGGTGACATCGGGAAAAATACCTGTAAAAATGTCTTGGGATATACTTCAAACAAAAATGTGACGCTCATTAACAGAACACATCAAAGAGCTTTGGAATTTAAAGAAATCCATCCTGAAATTACCGTAAAAAATTATGCTGACCTAACAGAAGAAATGGCAGAAACAGATATTTTAATCGTTTCTACTGGCGCAGATACTCACACAGTAAACAAAACACATTTAAAAGAAGGTAAAGAATTACTGATACTGGATTTATCAATGCCTGAAAATGTGGATATTTCAGTAAAAAATATAAATGGCGTAACTTTGGTGAATGTTGATGAACTTTCAAAAATTACGGATCAAACCATTGAAAACCGAAAAAACGAAATTCCTGCAGCTGAAGCAATCATTCAAAAATACAAAGGTGAATTTAATGATTGGATTGAGCAACGTAAATATGTGCCGGCTGTGAATGCCTTAAAAGAATCTCTTCGGGCGATACAGCATGATGAAATTGATTTTCATTCCAGAAAAATAGAAGGTTTTAATATTGAACATGCGGAGTTTGTTACCAACAGAATGATCCAAAAAATTACCACACAATTTGTTAAGCATTTAAAAGAGGAAGATACCTCTGTTGATGTAAGTATCAGTGTTATCAGTAAAATGTTTAATATTAAAGAGTTATGCTTAAATGAGAATGATTAGAATTGGAACTAGAGCGAGTCAACTCGCACTTTGGCAAGCAAATTTAGCAAAAACGCAACTTGAAAAATTAGGATATCAAGCTCAAATTATAGGAATAACGTCAACCGGCGATGAGGTTTTAGACAAGCCGTTGCATCAAATAGGCGGTTTTGGCTTGTTTACAAAAACGCTCGACAATGCGATGCTTCGCGGAGAAATTGATATCGCCGTTCACTCTTTAAAAGATGTCCCTACCACTTTGCATGAAAAAATTGCCCAGGCGGCCGTTTTGAAAAGAGCGAATATCAGTGATGTTTTGGTGCTAAAAACCAATGCGGATTTTTTAAAAAACCAGGAAAGCGCCATTATAGCCACTGGGAGTTTAAGGAGAAAAGCGCAATGGCTGCATAAATATCCAACACACACCATTACCGAATTAAGGGGCAATGTAAATACCCGTTTGCAAAAACTCATTGATAATGATTGGAATGGGACGATTTTTGCTGCAGCCGGATTGGAACGCATCGAATTGCTGCCAGAAAATCATGTGATGTTGGATTGGATGATTCCAGCTCCCGCACAAGGTGCCATTATGGCTACCGCTTTAAAGGCCGATACCGAAATCCTTGAAATTTGCGCTCAAATAAACCATAAGGAAACAGAAATAGCTGTTGCGGTTGAACGTCAGTTTATGAAAACATTGGAAGGCGGTTGCACCGCACCAATTGGCGGAAACGCTAAAATAACAGGCGAAACCATCAGTTTTAAAGGAATTTTAATTGCCATTGACGGTTCAGAAAAGGTTGAGGTTGAAAAATCTGTTCCCTTGAGTGAGTGGCATAATTTGGGGAAGATTTGTGCAGAAGAAGTGTTGAACAATGGCGGAAGAAAATTAATGGAAAGCATAAAGGTTGAAATGAATAAATAGATGAATATCAAAAAAAGAATCCTGTCCACCAAAATACTTTCCGCAGCGCAAAAGGCACTACTGAATAATTTCACAGTAGATGAAATTGAACTGATTGAGATTGCTTTTAACGCTTCCATAAAGCTAAAAAAACCAATCAAAAACGCCGTTTTCACAAGTAAAAATGCCGTTATCGGTGTTTTTAACCAGTTTTCTTTAGAGGAGTTGCAATTTGAAAATGTGTATTGCGTTGGCGATAAAACAGCGCAATTTTTAGAGGAAAAAAACGTTAAAGTAAGCGTTAAAGCGCATTCAGCAGAAGAGTTGGCTGATAAAATATTGCTGAATAAAGACCTTGAA
>DAIQBF010000224.1:0-5322 GCA_036781305.1 Lutibacter sp. | reverse complement strand
CAGTATATTGTTCACTAAAACCATAGCCATCATAATCAAAAGCTTTCAAATCGTCCAAGTTTTTTATATTGTTATCAATAGCAAAGCGCGTCATACTACCACGAGCTTTTTTGGCGAAGAAGGAAATTATTTTGAGTTCCCCATTTTTGAAATCTTTGAAAACTGGTGAAATAACAGGCACTTTCAGTTTCTTTTCATCAATGGCGTTGAAATATTCTACGCTGGCGAGGTTTAAGAAAAATTCATCGTCTTTCAGTTCCTCGTTCAAAGTTTCGGTCAGCGTTTTTTTCCAAAAGGAGTACAGATCCTTTTTTCGGTTTATTGGTAGTTTGGTGCCCATTTCCAAACGATAGGGTTGTATTAGATCCAGAGGTCGCAACAGACCATACATACCAGAAAGTATGCGAAGGGAATCCTGTAACAAATCAATTTTTTCCGAAGGTATGGTGTAAGCATCCAAACCCGTGTAAACATCGCCAGCATAGGCATAAACCGCTGGTCTGGCATTTTCTTTTGTGAAAGGTGTGTTGAATTTTTTGTAACGTTGGTAATTGAGTTCGGCCAACTTATCGCTGATGTCCATCAACTTGCCGATGGCTTTTTTACTCTTATTTTCCAATTTGTTATTTATCGTTTCGGCCGCTTCCAAAAACTTGGGTTGGGTGGCACGGGTGGTGGGAAGTTTGGATTCAAAATCCAGCGTTTTAGCTGGGGAGATTACTATTTTCATGAAGCTTTCTTTTCTTCAAAAATAACGAAACAATTATTAATTCAAGGTTTAAAATTCAAGATTCAAAATTTGTGTTTTGGCTCTTTTAAGCTTAAGGAATTTTATTTATTTAATACTTCTTTCAAATATTTTCTGCTCCTTGATTTCCTTAAAACCAATTCTGTTATAAAAAATATGGCTTTCCTTTCTGATGATATTGCATCGCACCCTTAATTTTTTACAATCAAAGAAGTGCAACCAATCTTCAACCTCAGCAATTAGTTTTTTACCAATTCCTTTATTTCTGAATGATTGATCCACAACAAAACCCATCACTTCCACAAAAGAAGCAGATTCCACCCGCAAACAATAGCTAGCGTGAATCCAGCCAACAACATTATTATTTATTTCGGCAACAAAAACGCAATGGTCACTGAGCGTTAAAATTGGTTTTATTCTACTTGCAATTTCTTCAGTATTTGAATTGTAACCCAATTGAACCGACAAACTGGCAATGGCTGGCGAATCGTTATTATCAGCTTTACGGACTTCGATTTTCAAGTAGTATATTTTTAACTTGTTTTAGGCGTCTGTTATTTAGCACTTGGTATCTCATTCAATTCTTCTTCCCGTAGTTGTAAAACTCAATCCTAGGGATTCGCGGAGGGAGGTCATAATTGCTTCAAAAAGTGGTTCTGGTGTTTTGGGATTTGCGGACCATTCAAAAATAAAATTGGCGCCGCTACCGCCGTGTTCATCGGCTTCGTCTATCACTATTTCCACAGTTTCCAATGGTTTTAAATAGATGGGTTTTTTAAAATAATGTCTAATCAATTGGCCGTTTGTACTGTAGTAATCGGCTTTTGAAATATAAACTATATCGGTATCGCTCACATTCCGAAGGCTGACCATGGCGGTAAGATTCTGTGATTTTTCCATCGAAAAACTGTAGATGTGTGAATAGATACTGAGATAGGTTTTCCCAGTTTGCAATGAATCATTCTTTAGCCCTAAGTCTGTGGGGTCGGCATAATGGTCTTCCCAATGATTTGGATTGTACGAACTTATTTCCTTGGGTTCCTGGCAAGCCGCAACCATTCCCAAAAGAAATAGAAATGTTGTGATTTGTGTTATTATGAAGAATTTTTTCAACATTTTCAAAGTTAATTGAAAAATAATATTTTTCAACCCAAATATTTAAGTTGTTTTTTAATCGCGTTTTCGTAGCTTCATCCTTTAAAAAATTGAAATATTTTAATGTTGAAAACAGCCTATTTTCCAATCTATACCGAAGTGAACAGAAACCCCATTGCGATCTGTACAAAATTGCCTGCTGAAGTTTTTGACTATCCCTTTTTTAACGATGGGGTTTCTTTGGTTCGCCCAAAAAATTCAAACAGCAAAAGAGTTGATTTTAGCTGCGAACCCAATTCCCAAAATCAAAATTCCTTAAAACTAAAAGGTTTTATTTTCCATACTTCCCATTGCGGCTCAACGCTATTGGCAAATATGTTTGGCGTTTCAAAAAAAACACGCATTGTTTCTGAAACGGAAGCCATAAATGGATTGTTGCTTTCTGCCGTGTTCTATAATTTAGAGGAATCAGTTCTGTTGAAAAGTCTCAAAACTGTAATTGCGGCATATTTACAGCCATTGGGCGAAGCTGAACAGGTAATTTTCAAGCTAAGTTCATGGAATGGTTTTTTTGTTTCTCTTTTTCATAAAGCATATCCCGAATTACCTTGGATTTTTATTGACAGAAAAACGGAAGACGTTGTTCAAAGTCTTTTAAAATCCGGTCGCGGTTTTGCAGATTGGTTTTATCATCCAACAACTGTGCTTCAAAATTACTTTTTAGGTGAAAAAGTACAGACCGAATCCTTTGAAAACTACCTTTCAGCTATGGTTGAAGCCCATAAAAAATGTGCTGAAAAAGCTTGTTTCGGAAAAAAAATTGTTGTGGAATACCCTTCGTTCTTAAATGAATTTGAAAACATAATTCTTCCCCATTTCAATTTGAATTATTCAAAAGCTGAATTACAAGCTGCCGAAGAGATAAAGAAATATGATTCAAAGAGTTTTCAGAAAACCCCTTTTAAATCAATAGGAATTAAATTTGATATTCATTAATTTTTAAAGTCTTGTAAACTTTTTTGATTCCTTTTTTTGTTTCAGAAAGTACAATGAGCACATCATCCTCATTGATCACAGTACTGCCATTGGGAGTAATGTATTTTTCACCTCTTTTTATCATTGCGATTATTGCGGTTTTAGGGAATTCAATATCCACGATTTTTTTGCCTACAACTTTGTTTCCGTTTGCAATGCCAATTTCTCGCATTTCGGTTTTGGGATGTTCCTCAAGAAATCTTTCTGATGGAGTCATTTTTTTCTCCTCGCTGGGTATGCTCACTTTTAACCATTTTGCAACTATTGAAAGGGTAGTTCCCTGAATCAGAATGGAGGTTAGTGAAATGAAAAATACGATATTAAAAATCATATTTGCCTTCCCTATTCCAGCCAATAAAGGGTAGGTGGCAAATACGATGGGCACAGCTCCCCGTAAACCCACCCACGAAATATAAAACCGTCTTCGCATTTTCATTTTAAAGGGAATCAAGCTTATAAAAACTGCCGCAGGACGTGCTATAAATATTAAAAACAAGGATATTATAAGTCCGATTCCAATTACAGGTACAATCTGCGAAGGGAACACTAAAAGTCCCAAGGTTAAGAAAAGAACTATCTGCATTAACCACGCTAAACCATCATACATTTTAAGAATGGTTTTTTTGTGGATTATATATTGATTTCCCAAGAAAACTGCGCAAATATAAATAGCCAAAAAGCCGTTTCCGCCCACAAAATCGGTTACTGAAAAGGTGATAAACATCAGTGCAATGACTAGCACAGGGTATAACCCCTCAAAATCTAGGTTAATTTTATTGATAATGATCTTGCTTAACCTCCCAAAGCCAAAACCGGCTATGGTTCCAATAATCATTTGTTGAAAAAACAACGGAATCATCGAAGCAAATCCTTTATCCTGATTTATAACCAAACCCAAAAATGCAATGGTAAGCACATAGGCCATAGGGTCGTTACTACCGCTTTCCATTTCAAGGGTGGGACGTAAGTTAGCTTGTAGCGCAAGGTTTTTGGAACGTAAAATAGAAAACACAGCGGCTGCATCTGTAGAAGAAACAATACTTCCCAGAAGTAAGCTTTCATAAATAGTAAAATCTGTTACGTAATAAACAAAAGTTCCAAGTCCTATTGCCGTCAATAAAACTCCAAATGTTGAAAGTGCGAAACCTTCCTTCATTATGGGCTTTACTGCTTTCCAGTCAGTATCAAGACCACCTGAAAAAAGGATAAAGTTTAATGAAATTACGCCTATCAACTGCGCGAGTTGTGGATTGTTAAAGTTGATGCCGCCAATGCCATCTTCACCTGCTAGCATTCCAATTCCCAAGAAGAGTACTAAGGTGGGAACACCAAATTTATAAGAAGTTTTGCCCGCAATTATACTTATAAGAAGTAGAATTGAGCCAACAAGCAAAATGTTTTCAATGGTTAAATCCAATAACTTTCAGTTTAAATTCGCATTTCTGCAAAATACGAATTTAAACTTTCAAAAATAACCGCTGACTATTTTTTCAAGAGTACAAAAACATCTCTGCATAATTCAAGTTCCATATTCACAAATAACCCTAATTTTGTATGCAATGACAAATAAAAAAATAGAACTCCGCTCTGTAAACGTTACTCGCTACATAACCCCCTTGCGCGAGGGTGGCTCTTTACCTGCATTGGCTGAAGCAGACGACGATTTTAAATACGTATTGAAATTTCGCGGTGCAGGCCATGGGGTAAAAGCTTTGATCGCGGAATTATTGGGCGGTGAAATTGCTCGTGCTTTAGGTTTGAAAGTACCGGAACTGGTCTTTGCAAACCTCGATAAAGCATTTGGCAGGAGCGAAGGTGATGAGGAAATTCAGGATTTACTAAAGGGCAGCCAAGGTCTAAACCTAGCTTTGCACTTTCTGTCGGGCGCTTTAACCTTTGACCCTGTGGTAACTCAAGTGAATGAAAATTTAGCCTCCAAAATTGTGTGGTTAGACGCCTTTACAACCAATATAGACCGCACCGTGAAAAACACCAATATGCTTATTTGGCACAAAGAACCGTGGTTGATAGACCACGGTGCAACCTTTTATTTTCATCACTCTTGGGACAATTGGGAAAAAGCGGCCGTATCGCCATTTCCATACATAAAGGATCATGTTCTATTGCCACAAGCTTCTTTAATTGAAGAAATAAATGAAGAAATGATTGCCCTTTTACCAAATGAAAAGCTTCGCGAAATAGTCAACCTTATCCCAACTGATTGGTTGCGGTGGGAAGATTCTGATATGGAAGCGGCAGCAATCCGTGAAGTGTATTACCAATTTTTAGTATTGAGGAGAAACAATTCAAACAACTTTGTAAAACAGATTCAGGATGCCCAAGAAACACTTGTATGAATATGCCGTAATACGTTTGGTACCCCGTGTGGAACGCGAGGAATTCCTGAATGTTGGAATTATTCTTTTCAGCAAGGCTACCAAATA
>DAIQBF010000223.1:0-5331 GCA_036781305.1 Lutibacter sp. | reverse complement strand
GATTAATGGCGAACTGCATCTGTACCAATAAAAAATAAAAAAGAAACAGATGAAACGAGCCATAACAAATTTTGATACACAGCAGAATGATTAATGGCGAACTGCATCTGTACCAATAAAAAATAAAAAAGAAACAGATGAAAATTAACAAACGAACAAAAATATCGGCACTCATTAAAGAAAATACAGAAACCATTGAGCTCATTGCGTCAGTAAATTCGTATTTTAATCAATTAAGAAATCCATTCATTCGCAAAATTTTAGCTTCAAGAATAACCGTAGGAGACGTCGCCCGAATAGGAAAATATGATATAAATATTTTATTAAAAAAACTAGCAGACATCGGCTTTGAAATTGAAACTATCCCAGTGTTAGAAGAAGGAAAAAATGAGATGTCACAAAATTCTGCGATTCTAGAGGCCATTAACTCCTCAAAATTTACCACATTAGACGTAAGGCATGCTTTGGCAAAGGGCGAAGATCCTTTTAAAAATATTATGGAAGCATTAAAAACGCTAAAAGCAGACTATGCATTAGAAGTCATAAATACTTTTGAACCTACACCGCTCATTAAAATTGTGAATTCTCAAGGGTATGTGAGCATGGTGGAAACAAAAAACAATGTAGTTTTTACGTATTTCCTTAAAGTGGCAGAGACCGAAGAATTGCAACCAGCTGATGCTTCTATATTTAAAATTTCACACGATGAATTTGAAGAAAAAAAAACCAATTGCAAAAAGGAAATTAACGAAATTGATGTTCGTAATTTAGAAATGCCATTGCCTATGTTAACAATTTTGCAGGAATTGGAAAAACTAAAAGAAAATGAAGCCTTGTACGTTCATCATAAAAAAATACCACAATATTTATTGCCGGAATTGAAAGAAAGAAAGTTTAAAACCTGGATTACGGAAATCGACAGTGAAAATGTTAAACTGCTAATTCATAAATAAATGAATCAGCTAGCAAGCCAAAACGCACCTTCTCCAAAAGTGGTCGTGCCTCATTTTGTGTTCGGAAGTCTTACTTGGCTAGCAGTATCGCTGCTTATTCTATTTAATCCGGCAGCTTTTACGCAACATTTTTTTAATCCATTATTGCTTTCCATAACGCACTTACTTGCTTTAGGATGGATAACCATGGTTATTTTTGGTGCCTTATATCAATTAATTCCCGTTATTATGGAAGTGAAATTATATAGTGAGCGTTTTGCCTTATTTTCTTTTGTTTTGCTTGGGTTGGGTGCTGTTTTAATAGCCTATTCATTTTGGCAATTTTCTTTTCATACTATGTTATTTATCGGAGGCAGCTTAGTTGTAGTTGCGGTTGTTTTTTTCGTTATAAATGTTTTAATTACCGCGTATTCTTCAAAGAAAAAAAATATAGAAAGAATTTTTATTATTACCGCGGCAATTTGGTTGTTGTTCACGGTTTTAGCAGGACTTACCCTTGCCATTAATTATGCTTTTCCTTTTATAGGGATTTCACATCTGGAATTGTTAAAACTCCATGCACATGCGGGCATTGTTGGCTGGTTTATTCAGCTGATTATAGGAGTTAGCAGCAAGTTGTTGCCAATGTTTATGGTTTCACATAACCTGAACACAAAAAAGTTAACTTACGCCTATTTTTTAATAAATATTGGTTTAATTTCGGGAATTGTTTCGTTGTTTATACTGTGGAAGTATGGTGTAATTATAGGCGTAATTATGGTTATATTGGGTATTTTTAGTTATTTGTCGTTTATTTTTGAAGCTTATAAAAAACGGGTAAAGAAACGTCTTGATATCGGTATGAAACAATCTGCGCTCTCTTTTATCGTGCTGGTTATTCCTTTATTCCTTATTTTATCGCTTATATTTAATTTCGAATTGCTCGACAACCTCACTTTGCCCCTGTCTGTAGCCTATGGAAGCACCATTTTTATTGGTTTTGTTTCTTCTTTAATTATGGGACAAACCTATAAAACGTTGCCTTTTATAATATGGCTAAAAGTATATAGAGGACGAATTGGAAAAGTGAAACTCCCATTGCCAAAAGATCTTTATGCCGAAAAAGTGGCTGTTGCGCAACTCTGGCTTTTCGCAACAGGATTTTTATTGCTTTTAACAGGAATATCATCCACAACAAATTACCTAGTGAGCAGTGGCGGAATGGTATTATTTTTGTCGATTGCCCTCTACAATTACAATGTTTTAAAAATTATATTTCATAAACCCAAAATAAAATAATAGCATTATGAATACATCAAACGAAAAATTAATAGAAATACTAAAAGAAGTCATCGATCCTGAATTAATGGTTAATATTGTGGATCTAGGATTGGTTTATGGCGTAACCATCAATGAAGCTACTCATAAAATTGATGTTGATTTGACTCTTACTTCTCGCGGATGCCCAATGGGAGATATGATTACTGAAGATACCAAACAAGTAATTAACGCAAACTATCCTAACTATGAAACCGAGATTCATCTTGTTTGGGATCCCGCCTGGTCGATAGAAAAACTTACCGAGAAAGGAAAAGAAGAACTGGGTTATTTCTAAAGATAAAATAATGATATCTTTCTCCTAAGTTATTAATTAGGAGAAAGAACATAGAAAATAGACGAAATATTATTATACTGATAATCAGTTGCTTATTGCATTTTATTTTTCTTATTTATGATTATCTATTTAATTTGAAACTCCTCACTTCCAATTTCAAGACCATCAAATCATTTTGGCGGTTAAAGTCGCCTATTGAGAAATTATGCCAAATAAATGTTTAAATGGCATTGTACGCCGCCGGTAAAATAATACTGCTTTCAACATATTCAGACAAGCAAAACAAAAATAAAATTCTCCGTTTAATTTTAAATAATTAAGAAGGATTTCTTTTTAGTTGAACATAAAATAATTACCTTTGTTTAGAATGATTCTAAATAAAATATGAATAAATGATAACCAGAAAGCTGTACTATATTTCTTTGCTTATATGCCTTTTAACCGCTCTTAACCCCAATAAAGTCACTGCAAAAAATAATGATAAGAAGGAAATACAAACCATCATCCATTTGCTGGATTATATTTCCAAAGATTACCCAATGGTGATAAAAGACGGGCTTGTTTTAAATGAAAAAGAATATGCGGAAATGCAGGAATTCAGTGAAACCGTATATGACTTAACCGACAAAATTACTTTGCCCCCCAAAGAACGTTCCCTCATATTATCCAATTTATTGAACTTACAAAAGCTAATCGAGAATAAAGAATCATTTTTAAAAATAGATGCCATCACAAAATTTGTAAAGGAAGAAATCATAAAAATCACAGGCTATAAAACTGCGCCTACCGTTTGGCCTGATGCTAATAACGGGCAAAAATTATTTGCCCAAAATTGCATACAATGCCATGGAGCACGAGGCGATGGGAAAGGTGAATCGGCTGTCGGCTTAAATCCAATTCCTACAAATTTCTTAAATGATTCGCTTATGGAAAAAGTATCTCCGTTCCAGGAATATAATACCATTAGACTTGGCATAAAAGGAACGGCAATGCAGGGTTTTCCAAAATTTACCGATAAAGAAATTTGGGATTTGGCTTTTTATGTTAAATCGTTGCGATTCAAAAAACAGCCATTAGACAGCATTTCATTTAAATCATTGCTTGAGCAGGCCAATTTGGAAGTATCTCTAGAGGATGTTGCCACACTTTCCGACATACAATTAACGGAGAAGTTGGGTGCTTATTCTGATGACAATAAAACGAAAAATAAATTAAAGGCACTCCGAATTTTTTCCTTAGCAGAAAATTCATCCGATAATTCCTTAAAAATAGCAAGCAATTATTTAATTAGGGCGCTAAAAACCTATAAAGAAGGTGAAAATAAAACTGCCCGTCAGTATGCCCTGGCAGCCTATCTGGAAGGAATTGAACCAATAGAAGCCAAATTAAAGACTTACGCGCCGGCATTTTCATCAAAACTGGAACAACAGATGTTGCGAGTGAGACAAAGCATTGAACAAAATAAAAATAATTTTGAAGTAGAAAATGAGATTAACGTTGCCCTCGCACTAATTGTTGAAGCCAACCAAGTCATGAAAGATAGTAGCCTAAGCTATTGGCTAACTTTCATATTATCAGCATCTATCCTATTACGGGAAGGCTTAGAAGCTTTTTTAATTATTGTTCTAATTCTTGCTCTTATCCGAAGTTCCGGAGCAAAGAAAGCCAAAATATGGATTCATAGCGGCTGGATTTTAGCTGTAGCCATGGGCATGGCAGGATGGTTCTTATCTGGTTGGCTAATAAATATCAGCGGACAAAACCGTGAAATTATGGAAGGCCTTATCTCTTTATTTGCCGTTATCATATTATCTTTTGTCGGATTTTGGCTGCATAACAATTCCCACGCAGAAAAATGTAAAAAATTTTTGGAAGAAAAAATTGGAACGCAACTTCAAAAAGAAAAAATGTTTGGCTTGGCCTTTTTCTCATTTATGGTTGTTTTTAGGGAAGCATTTGAATCAATACTATTTTTGCAGGCCATAAATCTCGAAACAATACCTTTAAATAAATCGGCCATAGGGTTTGGGGTTCTCGCCGCATTTGGACTCATCGCTTTATTGGGATTCCTGTTTCTGCGATACTCAAAAAAAATACCGGTACGCCAACTATTCCTATACTCTTCTTGGGGAATTTCATTATTGGCGGTAATCCTTCTGGGCAAAGGAATTCATTCCATTCAGGAGTCGGGCTGGATTTCCATAACAAATTTCCCAATTGTTGTACATGTAGATTGGCTGGGTATCTATCCAACAATTGAAACAATTGTTTCACAGCTGATATTGTTGGGTGTTGTGTTGGCATTGTATTTTTCAAATAGCCATAAGTGGAAGTTGCATTCAAATTCAAATCGCTAAGATAAAAGTTGAAACCATTATGAATCGGTTAAAATATAATGGATATAAGTATCCATTAATATTGAATTTTGTGTACCTTTGCATTAAAAAGTAAATGTTTTCAAAAGCTTGTGAATATGGAATAAGAGCGACGATTTATATTGCCAAAAAATCATTATTAGACAAAAAAGTAAGCTTAAAAGAAGTGGCAAAAGCAATAGATTCACCAGAGGCATACACCTCAAAAATATTGCAGAAACTCGCGAAAAATAATATTATCAACTCTAATAAAGGACCAACAGGCGGGTTTTCAATGGACATACAAAAGACTGATGAAGTGAAATTAAGTACCATTGTTTATACCATTGATGGGGACGATATTTATAAAGGTTGCGGCTCGGTTTAGAAAAATGCAATGAACAAATGCCTTGTCCAGTACACAATCAAT
>DAIQBF010000222.1:0-5373 GCA_036781305.1 Lutibacter sp. | reverse complement strand
AACTAACTAACTAACTAACTAACTAACTAACTAACTAACTAACTAACTAACTAACTAACGAAACATCACTAAGTACCGCGTCAATGGTAGCCTGCCTGCCGACAGGCAGGGACGATTACCTCGGCGCAGCCGAGTGATCCGACGCGGTAACTTGTCGCTACCTAACAAAATGTCCCTAAGCAATCTGTCTTAAACGACCTCTAAGTTAAATTAGTAACAGATTGCCACAGTTTTTTGCAAAAACTTCGCAATGACATGCAATTAAGCACCCTCTCCCAAACTGACGCAATCTAGTCCCCTAAAGATAAAATCAAAAAGAAAAAAAGAATCCCTATTTTAGCCTAAATTAAATAGGACACACAAATCCTATCCAAATTGAAGATGGAAAAAAAGGTATAAAAATAAGTTCAAAACATTTTCTTCATAACAGATCAAAGAAGCCTGTCATATGATGTTTTTCGTCGTAAAATATTGAAATTTTTAGCGTTGGCCGACGGAGCAACCCAAAGAGCCGACTTAAAAAGCCAATATTTTAATGATACATCTCGGCGGTCTGGGTGATAGGACAGAGCGTTAAAAAAATGTTTAGTAAACATTTTTAGCGAATGGGCCAGGTGGCGCGAGGGAAGAATTCATTTTACAGAAAAAGATCATCAGACTAGATTTTTTGTTTCTTTTTCAGCGATGGAAAAAGAAAAGAAACAAGTGATGGGACGTGAAAATTCAATTGATTTTACAGAAAATAATAATCCGCATAGACTTTTTTGTTTAGCTCACTATTTTTATTGTTTTAAGTGTTCGTGAATTTCCTAAAGTCGATTTCTTTTTCAGCGATGGAAAAAGAAAAAACAGCGTTATATTTCTTAATTTAGACACGGAATATTAATGTTAAATTATATAATGACTAAAGTTTAAATGGCAAAAAGACTTTTCGACATCCTATTCGCTATCATCGGTATTGCCTTATTGGGCTGGCCCATCATACTATGCTGGCTTTTGGCTTCCATAGATACCAATTCCAACGGACTTTTTATTCAAAAACGCATTGGCCAATTTGGCAACCCCTTTAACATTTACAAGTTAAAGACTATGAAAACGGTAAATGGCCTAACAACCATTTCCGGTTTCGGCAATTTTATCCGAAAAGCCAAAATAGACGAATTGCCGCAGTTATTTAATGTGCTCATCGGCAACATGAGCGTGGTGGGGCCCCGCCCCGATGTTCCTGGCTATTACGATAAACTGCAGGGAGAAGAAAGAAAAATTCTCGAATTAAAACCCGGCCTCACAAGTCCCGCCACCCTAAAATACGCCAACGAAGAAACCCTGTTGGCACAACAGGCAAATCCGTTATATTACAACGACACCATCCTCTTCCCCGACAAAGTAACATTAAACTTACATTACTATCACACCCATACCTTTTTTGGCGACCTTAATATTATTTGGAAAACGATCTTTTTTTGGGCAAAGTTTAAAAAAGTTTAAAGCATGAAGCTCAAAGGTGAAAGCTCCCTTCAACACAGATCATTGTGCAGTCGCAACGTCATTTCATTCCGTTGCTCCATCGCAATGACGTCTGTTTTAAGGGGCATTGCAGTAGCGCAATGACGTCGGTTCTCTTGGGCTTTAGAGTACCTCAATAACGGTTATAAAGATGAACTTTTTTAATTCCCCCTTCGGGGGTTAGGGGGCTTTTTACCACTTATAAAATCATTTTGTTCAGAAAAAATTGCACAAAGCATTATGGCTTAATTATTTTAATATTATTTTTGCGGATGCAAGACAAGGTACTTATATTAGATTTCGGTTCGCAATACACGCAGTTGATTGCCCGAAGAGTTAGAGAACTCAATATTTTTTGTGAAATTTTTCCATTCAACAGCAAAAATTTTAAAGTCGAAAATTATAAAGCTGTAATTCTCTCAGGAAGCCCATATTCTGTGCGGGCGGAAGATACACCCCGTCCCGATTTGTCAATGATAAAGGGCAAAAAACCTTTATTGGGCGTCTGCTACGGAGCTCAATTTTTGGCGCATAACTTTGGCGGAAAAGTAGCCGCTTCAAATACCCGTGAATACGGCAGGGCAAACCTTTCTTTTATAAAAACAAACGAACTTTTTTTTGAGGGCGTGAATAAAGGAAGCCAGGTTTGGATGAGCCATAGTGATACCATCGTTAATTTGCCGGAGAACTGCGAGTTAATTGCCAGCACGCACGACGTTGAAAATGCGGCTTTTAAAATTAAAAATGAAGACACCTTCGGAATACAGTTTCACCCTGAGGTTTATCATACCAAAGACGGATTAAAAATATTGGAGAACTTTTTGGTAAAAATTAGCGGCGTTGCCCAAACCTGGACCCCTGATTCTTTTGTGGAATTAACCGTTGAAAATTTAAGAAAACAAATAGGAAACGACAAGGTTGTTTTGGGGCTTTCCGGTGGTGTTGATTCAACTGTTGCCGCAGTTTTATTAAGCAAAGCTATCGGCAGTAATTTGTATTGCATTTTTGTAAATAACGGCTTGCTCAGAAAAAATGAATTTGAAAATGTTTTGGACCAATATAAGAATATGGGCTTAAATGTAAAAGGCGTTGATGCCGCGGCACGTTTTTTGAAAGAGCTCGCTGGAGAATCGGATCCCGAAGGTAAACGCAAAATTATCGGTCGGGTTTTTATTGAAGTTTTTGATGATGAGGCGCATTTAATTGAAGATGTAAAATGGCTGGCGCAGGGAACTATATATCCGGATGTGATTGAATCTGTTTCTGTGAGCGGCGGGCCATCGGCAACCATTAAATCCCACCATAATGTGGGCGGATTGCCAGATTTTATGAAACTTAAAATTGTGGAACCGCTGCGAATGATCTTTAAAGATGAGGTGCGCAGGGTTGGAGCAACCTTGGGAATTGATGCGGAATTGTTGGGAAGACATCCTTTTCCGGGGCCTGGATTGGGAATTCGGATTTTAGGCGATATCACCGCAGAAAAAGTACAAATGTTACAGGAAGTGGATGCCATTTTTATAAACGGATTAAAAGAATGGGGATTGTATGATAAGGTTTGGCAGGCTGGAGCTATGTTATTGCCCGTAAATTCAGTGGGCGTAATGGGCGATGAGCGAACCTATGAAAAAGCAGTGGTGTTGCGCGCCGTGGAATCTACCGACGGGATGACCGCCGATTGGGTAAATTTGCCCTACGAGTTTTTACAAAAAACTTCAAATAAAATAATAAATAGCGTAAAAGGCGTTAATAGAGTAGTGTATGACATTAGTTCCAAACCACCGGCAACTATTGAGTGGGAATAACCCACAGTTAAATTTTATAGTATTTATGAACAGAATAACCCTATTATTAGTATTCCTTTTTTTGTTTTCGGCGATAGGCATTGCCCAGCAAAAAAAGTATATTTCTTATACAGTTAAAAGCGGCGAAAATATAAGGAGCATTGCTAGAGATTATGACATCTCCTTTAGAGATTTACTTCGATTAAATCCCGATGTGAGTCGAAATCCGGAACCCAATACCATCATAATCGTTCCCAATAAAAATTACGGCAAAAATGTTGTTAATGTAGCGGCTGTTAACGATAAATTTCATGCCGTTAAACCAAAAGAAACGCTGTACGGAATTTCTAAAATGTATGGAGTTTCTGTAGAAGATTTAATAGCTGTAAATCCGGAATTAAAAAACGGTTTAAAAATTGGAATGAATTTGGAGATTCCTGAAGGAATTAAAATAAAACAAGATGGTGATATTAATTATGAATTTCATTGGGTTGTTAAGGACGACACTTTATATAATTTATCGAAACGATATCATATTACACAGGCCGAATTGTTAAGATTGAATCCTTCATTAAAAGACGGATTAAAAATAGGATTGGAGTTGGTGGTTCCTAAAATTAGTGAATCCAGCTCGCAATATCCTTCTAATTATGAATACCATACCGTTATTAAAGATGATACCTTGTATAATTTATCGAAGCGTTACCAAGTTTCACAAGCTGAATTGTTAAGGTTAAATCCCGAACTTTCAGAAGGTTTAAAACTGGGGATGGTTTTAAAAATTAAATCCCTTCAAAATGGGGAATATAAGAAGGATGAAATTAAAGAAAATTTTAATTTTAAAGAAAAGTTAGATTTTTCAAAAGAAATCAATCTTGTTATGTTGCTTCCATATCAGTTAAATACGCTATCAGATTCAACTAGAAGTGATAACTTCAGAAAAAATCATTCTTTGCTAAATATCGTTACCGATTTTCATATGGGTGCAACAATGGCAATTGATTCTTTAAGAAAAAGAGGGTTGAATGTTAACGTCAAATTTTTAGACTCTGAAAATTCAACACAAAAGCTACAATCGCTAATAAATAAAAATAATTTTAAAGAAGTTGACGCAGTTATAGGGCCATTGTATTTCGATAGTGCACTTTGGCTTTCAAAACATATTGATTCGCCTGTAATTGTTCCGTTCTATTCAAAAAGTCAAACGGTAAATTCAAATGACAACTTGGTGAAAGCGGCACCCGAAAATGATATATTGGAAAGTGAACTCCTTAAGTATTTGGAACAACATTACCAAGGTGAAAATATCGTTGTGATTAACGACGGAAAATCTGAGTCACAAAGTAAATTATGGCAAATTGTGAATAGGCTGAAAGCGTTTAAGAACATTCAGAATGTATCGGTAGTTAAATCCCAAAATGGATATATTTCCAGAAGCAATATTTCCGAAAAATTAAATGGATCTGGTGGTAATTGGGTGCTTTTGGTTAGTGATGAAATGGTAACAACGGCTGCGGCTGTAAATAACTTGAAAGGTTTAGTAGATAATTTTAGGATTACTTTAATTGCATTCGATAAAGGAAAAAACTTTGACAGTGTTGATAACAATCTTTTGGGAAAATTAAATTTTATTTTTCCAACGTTGGAATATCTAAATATTGATGACAACAATGTGAATAATTTCTATAAAAACTATCAGGCTAAAAATTATGCCATTCCTTCAAAATATGCACTAAAAGGATTTGATATCACCTATGATATTTTAGTTCGAATCGCATCAGAAAATGGCTTGAAGCAAGGCTTAGAGGCAGGGAAGTCTTCAAGGGTTTCAACGGTGTTTAGCTTTAATAAAAATTTGGCGGGAAGTTTTGAAAATCACGGAATTTATATAATACAATACAATACCGCACTAATGCCAACCGTTTTGAATAATTAAGGATAAGTTATTAAATAAACGGCAATATAACAGGGAAATAAAAAGTGATAAACAGTTAATACTAACTCAATAATTTTTTTTCTTTTATATTCTTTCCTGATTAATACCAAAAAAAACACGCCAATTGGCGTGCTTTTTTTTTGGTCT
>DAIQBF010000221.1:0-5384 GCA_036781305.1 Lutibacter sp. | reverse complement strand
CTTTTTCCAGACGTATTTTTGTTTATCCATCTTAATTTTTTAAAGGTTTTTCTGTGTTGTTTTTCCCTATTGAAACCATATTTGCAAACAATTTATAGGCTCCAGAAACGCCCGCAGGCAATTCCCTAAAAAAACTTAGTCCGGTGTAAATAAAATTCCCTTTACCATATTTGGCAACCAACAGACTTCCCTTGCTTTCGGGTTCATTTTTATCGTTCATGCCTAAAATTGCTTCAAATTTAGGATCCCATTCGCTTGGAAAGTACAAACCACGCTCCTGAACCCAACCCTCAAAATCTTTTTGGGTTATTTTATTTGGAAAATTCAACAGCTCGTGCGCAGGATTAATCATTCTGACCTCGGCATCTTCTTCAGTAACCCTGTCATGCGACAGTTTTAAGGAATATGGCGCAACCTCCTCAACTTTTAATCCGCGATTGGTATTGTATTGCACAATTAAAGTACCGCCATTTTTTACATAGCTGTGTAAGAATTTCTGATAAAACTTTGCCCTCTCATTGGTGTTATAAGCCCTAATTCCAAGTATAACAGCATCGAAATTTTCTAATTTTTCAGGTGTAATATCTTCATCAGCCAGTTCAACAACTGTATAGCCCATTTGGCGCAAACTGGTTGGTACGGCATCTCTGGCACCTTGAATATAGCCAATTGTTTGTCCTTTTTTCTCAATGGTTAATCGGACTAATTTTGCTTCTGAAGGCCTTATAACCGACTGAAACGGAATATGGTCATAATCTATTTCCACCAATTCATTTGTGTATTGCTTATCGCCTATTTGAACAACTGGACTTATAAATGCTTCATTAGCTTTGAAAGGCGGTTTCACTTCAAATTCAAAATTTTGCTCTTCCCCTTTTTCCTTTAAATTGAATGAAAAACTTTTTGGGGAAACATTCCAAAATTCAGGAACTATTAAGGCCACATTTCCGCTTAAATTTTCTTTGATGGCTTTTACCGTTAATTTAATTTTCTGTGCATCTTCACTGGCGAAAATAGATACTTTTTCATCAAATGAAGCCGAAACCTCAGGCAGTATTTCGAATGGTTTATAGACTTCACCTTTTACGGGATCGTTGTATTTGTAAACCACATTTCTGGAAACAGGAATTACAAATCCGTTAAAATTTAGCCTAAAATTCGCTATGATGATTCTTGGTGTTTCGGGCAAGCCAATTAAATTTTCATCTGAAACCTTATACATTCCCAAACTTCCTTTTTCCAGCAGCCAATAAGGAGAAGTCAGCTTAATTTCCGAAGGAATTTCAACCGATAAAGACAATGAATTTACGGTATTTTGTTTTAAGATAATTAGGGAATCGAGTTTTGAATTTAAAGGTGAGATTTCAACTGATTCCAAAGAAATAGGATAATTACTTCTGTTGACTGCCTCAATTTTTAAGGTGTTTTTTGAATTTGTCGTTGTTGAAGAATTATTTGCAACGACTTCTAAATACAATCCGGCACAGGCAGCGATAATTTCCTTTATTTCATCAGATTTAAGTTGTTTCCAATGGTCATCTTTCAATTGCTGCATTAATTTATAGGCTTCAATTAAACTTGGAATACTTGCGGCCGGATTTTTAAAATTATAATCCGCTTCCACTCTTTGCAAAATTTTCCCAATTTCTTTTCCGCCTGCCACGCGATTCCAAGAAGTGTCAATGCCATCGAAAACATTTTTATTCATTGGAAATTCTCCTTTCAAAAATTCCAGATACTCCGTTTCAGTCCCTCTTGAACCTGTGCTTCCAAAACCCTGAGATTTGTGGCTGCTTCTGCTTAAAGAAGCTATTTCACTATTAGACAATCCTTTACTTGGATAAAACGAGCCGATTTCTAAACTTAGCAGATTGGTTTTATCCGCTTTGTTAAAATTTTCCTCACTTCCGTAAAACCACCAGGAAGTATTAAAAAACAATCTTTTTGGCTGCCATATTTCATCGTTTTCCAATTGTGTTTTGTAAGTTGCATCGGAGGCCAAATCAAATGCTTCCACACTTAATAAAGCAGAAGCCGTGTGGTGTCCGTGTGTAGTTCCTGGCGTTCTGTGGTCAAATCTGTTGATAATGACATCTGGTTTTAATCTTCTGATTACTGAAACCACATCATTTAAAACAGCTTCTTTATTCCATATTTGTAAAGTTTCATCGGGATTTTTTGAGTAGCCAAAATCGTTGGCGCGGGTAAAAAATTGCTCGCCGCCATCTATGCGTCTTGCCGCCAATAATTCCTCGGTTCTAATTACGCCGAGCAATTCTCCAAGTTCCGGTCCAATTAAATTTTGTCCGCCATCGCCTCTTGTGATGCTTAAATAAGCGGTGTATGCTTTTACATCGTTGGCAAAATAAGAAATTAGGCGTGTGTTTTCATCATCAGGGTGTGCTGCGATATATAAAACCGTTCCTAAAAAATTAAGTTTTTTAATGGATTCATAGATTTCTCCTGAAGTTGGTTTTTTTGGGGCTTGTGCAAAAGATATTGCAATGCAAACTAAAGTTAAGAATAAAGCTGAAACTATTTTTTTCATTCAAATTTGATTTTTTAGCAGTAAAACAAATATAAAATTAAATTTAAGTTATCTCCTTTTTTAATAAGATATTAACATTATTGAAACAGTTTTTAGTTAAAAAGTTGAAAAGCTTGCCTGTCGGAGGTAGGTTTGAAAGTTAAAAATTCAAATCAATCATAATTCTTAAATCTCAACGCTGGCGCGAGCTTCCAGCTCGTGACCCCTATTGCCACAAACTATCTGCTATTTGATTGCACGAGCGTGACGCTCGCGCCAACTGAGGCAACTTTGAAAGTAAAAGTTCAAATCGCATATCAAAAATCTTAAATCGTAATTGAAGCTGCGTTAGGGATTGAACGGTCTGTTTGAGCTCTTTTTTTGCTGCTTTTCGCAGCTAAAAAAAGCGAGCAGTGAAAGCCCGCCCCGCAGGGGAACGCCAAAATATTGCTTCAGCTTCGCTCATCACTTTTTTTCTTTTTATTACAAAATCCGCCTAAATTTATCGCATATTTTATATTGATAACGTGTTGATAAAAAATCTTTTTATAACAACATATTTAGAATATATTTGTAACTCATTCCATTAAAATAATCATAAATGAAATTTATAGTATCAAGCGGTCAATTATCGAAACAACTCCAAGTATTGGGAGGCGTTATCAACAGCAACAATACATTACCAATTTTAGATAATTTCTTGTTCGAATTGAAAGAGAACGAATTAAAAATATCGGCTTCAGATTTAGAAACAATCATGAGCACCGTTATTGAAGTGGAATCTGAATCAGAAGGATCTGTGGCAATATCAGCACGATTATTACTGGACACCTTAAAAACATTTCCGAACCAGCCTTTGACATTTAAAACCGAAGAAAATAACACTGTTGAAATTAGTTCAAGTCAAGGGAAATATGATATGGCTTATTTTGACGGCAATGAATTCCCAAAAGCGGTAACTCTTGAATCACCAAGCAGCACCACAATTCCAGGAGACGTATTGGCAACAGCGATTTCAAAAACCATATTTGCCGCAGGAAACGATGATTTAAGACCTGTGATGAGCGGTGTGTTTTTTCAGTTTAATTCGGAAAATTTGACCTTTGTGGCAACAGATGCCCATAAATTGGTTAAATATTCAAGAACCGATGTTACCGCAAAAGAACCTGCGGAATTTATTATGCCTAAGAAACCGCTAAATTTGTTGAAGGGAATTTTAGCAGGTTCAAACAGCGATGTAACCGTGGAATATAATGATTCAAACGCGAAATTTATATTTGACAATGTGGTTTTGGTTTGCCGATTGATTGACGGAAAATATCCTAATTATGAAGCGGTTATTCCAAAAGAAAATCCGAATAAACTGACCGTTGACCGAGGAACTTTTTTAAATTCGGTAAAACGTGTGTCTATTTTCTCAAGCAAAACCACGCACCAAATTCGTTTAAAAATGGCAGGAACAGAATTAAATATTTCTGCGGAAGACATTGATTATTCTAACAAAGCCGAAGAACGTTTGGTTTGTGATTATCAGGGTGATGATATGCAAATTGGATTTAATTCCCGTTTTTTGACAGAAATGTTGAGCAATTTAAATTCCAATGAAGTGTTGATTGAGATGTCAATGTCGAACAGGGCAGGAATTTTAACGCCAATTGATGGCATTGATGACGGTGAATTTATAACCATGTTGGTAATGCCGGTGATGTTGAATAACTAACCGTTCCATGAATCGTTGATATTCGGCAAAAAGATAAAAAACCGCTCCGCTACCATAAAATAGAAAAGAGACATTTTGTTGGGTGGTAAAAATCAATATTTTAAGATTCATAAATATTTAACCGGACACTATTTCCATAAATAGAAAGCATTAAAAATCCGCCATTGGCGGATTTTTTGTATTATTGTCTTAAATTTATTTTATGAATTTCTTGGCGCACTTATACCTTTCAAAAAACAATAAAAATATTTTAATAGGCAATTTTATTGCAGATGCCGTGAAAGGGAAAAAACACGAAAATTACCCGAAAGAAATTCAGGCTGGCATTTTGTTGCACAGGGGAATTGATTATTTTACGGACACCCATTTAATTGTTAAACAAAGCAAACGACGGTTAAATCCGCAATACAACCATTACAAAGGTGTAATCATCGATATATTTTACGATCATTTTTTGGCCAAAAACTGGCATCATTATTCGGACATTCCGCTAGAAATTTATGCGGAAAATGTTTATGCGTTTTTGCTGGAAAATAATGAAATTTTTCCGGAAAGAATTCAGAAACTACTGCCTAATATGATTGAATACAATTGGTTGGTGAGCAATGCTTCTATTGAGGGCATTCAAAAAATTTTAGCGGGAATGAACAGGCGCTCCAAAGGAATTTCAAAAATGGATTTGGCCACAGAAGATTTATTAAAGCACTACGAAGAATTCGAATTGGATTTCACGACATTTTTTAAGGAATTAATGCAGTTTTCTGATGAAAAAACAACAAAATTATTATTGAAATGAATCGAGCATAACAGATTTTGATACACAATTGTATGATTAATGGCGAACAGCAGCTGTTACAGCTAAAAAATAAAATGTAAACAGATGAAAAAAATTATCCTATGTATTGCAGTTGTATTTCTATTTACCCAATGTAAAAATACTTCAACAGAAACTAATAAAACTTCCAAAAACGTTGGATTTATAGCCGATAGCGCAATGGTGGTGAGCGCTCGTGAAGAAGCTTCAAAAATTGGTGTGGCAATTTTACGAAAAGGCGGGAATGCTTTTGATGCCATGATTGCCACAGAACTCGCTTTGGCAGTTGCCTATCCTTTTGCCGGAAATATTGGCGGTGGCGG
>DAIQBF010000220.1:0-5460 GCA_036781305.1 Lutibacter sp. | reverse complement strand
ACAGAAAAACCTTTAAAAAATTAAGATGGATAAACAAAAATACGTCTGGAAAAAGGTTTATACCATTGTTTTAATTGCCAATGCGGTTTATATTGTGCTGTTTTATGTAATTATGAAAAACTTCTCCTAATATGCAGTGGTTGGATTGGTTGGTGCTTATTGGAACTTTGGGATTTATAGTGATCTATGGCGCTTGGAAAACAAAGGGAAGCAAAAATGTAACCGATTATATCAAAGGCGGGAGTGAAGCAAAATGGTGGACAATCGGCCTCTCGGTGATGGCAACGCAAGCCAGTGCCATTACCTTTTTATCAACGCCCGGACAGGCATTCCATAGCGGAATGGGTTTTGTGCAATTTTATTTCGGATTGCCAATTGCCATGGTGATTATTTGTTTGGTTTTTATCCCAATTTACCACAGGCTAAATGTTTTTACCGCCTATGAATATTTAGAAACCCGGTTCGATTTAAAAACACGAAGTTTAGCCGCAATCTTATTTTTAATCCAACGCGGTTTGGCAGCAGGAATCACCATTTTTGCGCCAGCCATTATTTTGTCGGCTGTTTTGGGATGGGATTTAAATACTCTAAACATCATTATTGGTGTTTTGGTTATAATTTATACGGTCACTGGCGGAACAAAAGCGGTGAGTGTTACCCAAAAGCAACAAATGGCGGTCATTTTTGCCGGAATGTTTGTGGCATTTTATTTAATAGTAAGCTATTTACCAGCGGATATTACATTTTCTAAGGCCTTAAAAATTGCTGGTGCCAGCGGGAAAATGGACGTGTTGGATTTCTCTTTTAATTTTGAAAATCGCTATACTTTTTGGAGCGGAATTATTGGTGGGAGCTTTTTGGCGCTGTCCTATTTTGGAACAGACCAAAGTCAGGTGCAACGCTATTTATCGGGAAAATCGATGAAAGAAATGCAACTTGGACTTATTTTTAACGGATTGTTAAAAGTACCGATGCAATTTGTTATTTTATTGGTGGGCGTGATGGTTTTTGTTTTTTACCAATTCAATGCTTCGCCCCTAAATTTGAATCCGGCTGCGGATACCGCCGTAAAAAATTCAATTTATTCCGATGAGTACAAATCCTTGGAAAATAAACATTTAGAGATAGAAAAAAGCAAGTCCACAGCGAATTTGAACTACGGTATTGCGCTTGAAAATGGAAACAATGCAATTCAGCTTGAAAAATCGGTTCAAGAAATCCAAGCGTTGAATTTATTGGAATTGGAAAATAGGGAACAAGCCAAAGAAATTATTAAAAAAGCGGATGCTTTGGTTGAAACCAACGATAAAGATTACGTTTTTATCCATTTTATTTTACACAATCTCCCAAGAGGATTAATCGGATTGTTGTTGGCCGTAATTCTATCGGCGGCAATGTCCAGCACAGCTTCTGAGCTCAATGCATTGGCAAGCACAACAGTTATAGATTTGTATAAAAGAAACGAGAAACATAAAAAGGATGATAGGCATTATGTGAAAGCTTCCAAATGGTTTACGCTGCTTTGGGGAATTCTCGCGATAACATTTGCCTGTTTTGCCAATTTGTTCGACAATTTAATTCAGCTTGTCAATATTATAGGTTCTATTTTTTACGGAAATATTTTGGGTATATTTTTACTGGCATTTTTTGTTAAATATGTAAAAAGCAATGCGGTTTTTGTAGCTGCTTTAATTACGCAAATCATTGTAATTGTTGGCTATATTTATGATTGGATGCCTTATTTATGGTTGAATTTATTTGGCTGTATGTTGGTGATGGGGATTGCGATAATGCTTCAATTTTCACAATCAGAAGTGAAAATTAAAGAATAGGTTTTTAGATGCTTTTTTAGCTATCAATTTCTTCTATTTTTAAATTTAAAAAATTAGTGTATATTTAAATAAAAATTGATACCGATTGAAAATAGTTTCGTTTGACGGAAAATTGATAAAGGCATAAAAAGTAAACAGGAATGAGCAATATAAAATTATTTGAAAACATAAAAGTGCGTTCATATTGGAACAAAAACGAGGAACAATGGTATTTTTCAATTATAGATGTAATTGAGATTTTAACCGGAAGTTCTATCCCAAAGAGATATTGGACGGACTTAAAAAAGAAACTAACAAAAGAAGGAAGTCAGTTGTACGAAAATATCGTACAACTGAAATTTGTTGCCGCTGACGGGAAAAAATATGCAACGGATTGTTTAAACACAGTTCATTTATTTCGATTAATTCAATCTATTCCATCTCCAAAAGCGGAGCCTTTCAAACTATGGTTAGCACAAGTTGGAAGCGAACGGCTTGACGAAATGCAAGATCCGGAATTATCTATTGACAGAGCTTTGGAACATTATTTACAATTGGGTTATTCTGAAAACTGGATTAACCAGCGTTTAAAAAGTATTGAAGTTCGCAAAGAACTTACCGATGAATGGAAAAGTAAAGGATTGAAAGCGGGTACTCAATTTGCCATATTAACTGATATAATTACTAAAGCATGGTCTGAAAAAACAACCAAAGAATATAAAATTTTGAAAGGGTTGAAAAAAGAAAATCTTCGGGACAACATGACAAATACAGAATTAATTTTGAATATGTTGGCTGAAGCTTCCACCAAAGATATTTCACAAGCGATTAATCCAAAGAATTTTAAAGAAAGTCAAAATGTGGCGCAACAAGGCGGCAATGTCGCCAAAGTTGCCTTAAAAGAATTGGAAGATAAAACCGGTAAAAAAGTAGTTACGGCTATTTCTGCAAAGACACTTTTGGAGACTAAAAAAAGGCTGTCAAAAAAATAAATTTTAGACAGCCTTTTTAAATTATTCTGGAATAGTGTTTTATTGAACCGGAATTACGATTTTAACTTTTTCCCACTTTATGATGATTTCTTTGTCTCCAATGGCATAATCTAAAGCTTCTTGGTTCTTATCCATATTCATTGGCTTTACGTTCATTCTTAAAACATCATCCTCCTGATTGTAGGAAAAGGCACCCCAAGCATCGTTTTTGCTGTTCAGGATTATTGTCCATTCTTTGTTTTCATAGGGAATAATGAAGAAACCATATTTTCCTGCCTCAACTTTAGTATCTCCAACGGTAACATCTTCATCAAATGAAACTGTGGTATTTTCATTGGCTCCGGCTCTCCAAACTTCCCCGTAAGGCACAAGTTCTCCCCAAATAGTTCTTCCTTTAACGCTGGGTGAACCATAATCAATATCAATTGTCACAATCCCAACTTTGCCTGTTGCTTGTTTTCTCGGACTTTCTTGCGCGAAAGACACAATTGTGATCAACGATAATACGAGTGTAAATTTTAGTTTTTTCATCATTATTTTTTTGTCCATTCGGCGATAGATTCTTTATTCATTTTAATATAATCGGCATTTTCAGCTTTTTCAGCGGCCGCCAATGATTTTTTTGCAGTGGCAATTGCACCGGCTTTGTCGCCTAAATCTGCCTGAATTAAACTCATTCTGCGTAAAATCCAATACGCAGGATCATCGCCTTCAACAGCTTTTTTAATCCAGACCAATGCTTGTTTTAAATCTTTTTCTGCAGTATGGTAATAAGTGGCAGCTTGGAAATAATCATTTTTTGTTGGTCCTGCCATGACAGTTTCAATACTTTTCATGGTTGTTTTATCTGTAGGCACTTCAAATTTAACGCCTACATAAGTGTTTTCCCAAAGCATCCCTAAAACGGCTGACTCGCTATTTACATCATCAAATGTCATGGTAAATGACTCAATTTTCATGGGTAATTGCTGTACAGTTGCAGTTGTTTTTAAAGCTACTTTGCTTTCATCCCATTTTGCCGGATTTCCCCAATTGGTGGCGTCGCTGTAAAATATCACCTCCCAGGAAGTTTCATTAGGAATGGTATAAATAGCGTAAGTTCCCTTTTTTAATTCTTTTCCGTCAATGGTTACGTCATCGCTGAACGTAATTTTTGTGTTGGCATTTGCGCCGGTTCTCCACACTTCTCCATAAGGAACCAAACCTCCAAAAATAGTTCTTCCTCTCATAGCTGGCCTTGAATATTCAAGGGAAACATCGGTTAAACCTACAACTTGTTCCATTTTTGCGGCCGGGCTTGGTTGCGGTGTTTTAATTTGCGCGTTTATTGCTGAAGTGACTCCAACCACCATAAACATCATCAATAATTTTTTAAGCATCATAGTAATAGTTTAAGTTAAGTATCAAATATAACGTTTATTAAAAGCTAATTAACTGATTCAGTTTAATTTTAACAATTTTTTAAGAAGCAGAAACCAGGGGATTAGCGGTATTTTTTCTTTCTGAGATAGTTGAAGATAAATCCAAATAATGTGAGTATAATTAACGGAAAAAGGATGTTTACCAATTGCCATTTGCCCGATTCTTCAAATGCTTTTTCTTTGTTTAAGAAATTGATTTTAATCGTTTTTGAACGAATGTTGATCAAGCCGGAATCGTCCAACAAATAATTTACGGAATTCAGCAAAAATTCCTTATTTCCGTAACGCTGATTGGTCCATTTGTTAAGTCCCAATTCCAGCGGTTTTCCTTTGGAAAGTTCGTTGGCAACAATATCGCCGTCGGCAATAACAACCATTTTATTCTCGATGCTATTTTCTTTCGGATTCGCAATTTTAAAAGGTTTTATTCTATCAAAATAAGCCGATTTAAATTTTCCTTCCAAAAGCACTGAAATTGGCTTGTTTCCTTTATTATATTCGGCTTCATTTGGTTTCTGGGTTATTGTTCTCAAAGAAATGATGGCTGGGGTGCCAACGGATTTTGATAAGGGCGAACTTTGGAGCAATACCGTTTTTTGTATGTCATTTTTTAGAAGGTCAATGCTGTTGGCAAATTTTAGGTTAACCGCTTCAATATTGTTGTTGATTGGATGGTTGTTTAATGAATTCACTAACGGATAATATTCCCATAAAAATTGGTTAAATTGGGTTTGGTTTCCAATATTTCCGGTTGCCAAAGGAATTTCTGAACTGTATAAATCCGCAATTAAATCGGTGTTGATTCTAATGCCATAATTAAAAAACAAATCGGTCAAACCCAAATCTCTGGGATATGCCAACGTTTCGCCGGTTTGCATTAAACTGTCCAATTCAGCTTGCACATTGTCAATTAACCACAATGTTTTTCCGCCATTCATCACAAATTGGTCCAACGTAAATTTTTCTGCTTCAGTAAACTTTTTCGTTGGTTTGGCAATGATGGCCAAGTCAAATGCTGAAATTTGCTCAAATGTTTTTTGGGGATAAACGGCAACACTATCAAGGGTAAAAGGCGCCAAGAAATAATATTCGCCCAATTTTCTCAAAAAATCGGCGATATAAATATCATTAAGTTCTCCGTTGCCTCTTAAAACAGCGATTTTTTTTGAGTTTTCTGAAGTGACTTTATGAATGGCGTTAACGAATTCAAATTCTAAATTTTGAATGAAACTTTCA
>DAIQBF010000219.1:0-5477 GCA_036781305.1 Lutibacter sp. | reverse complement strand
AGAAATTGCTTTGCAGCCAATTTCCCCGAACCTGCGCAAGTATTCGGCATATTCCGGATTGGCAATAATTGGTGCGTGACCCGCCGCTTCGTGAATAATATCAGGCGCTGGCGTATATTCAAGATGATCTATGGTTCTGATATCGGAAGCAATTACCAGCACATTGTAGGCCTGAAACTCCATAAAAGCATTGGGCGGAATAAATCCGTCCACCGAAACCGCCGCCCAGCCAATGTCTTTTAAAATGCGGTTCATCCCTTCCATTTTCGGAATTTCCTCCACAGAAATGCCCGTTTTTTTCAGGCCTTCCAAATACGATTCGTGCGCCACTTTACTCAAAAAATCGATATTCATGCGCATCACGTAACGCCAAACCGCCTGATTTTGTGCCGTATATTCCCAATAAGGCTGCTTCACAATAAATTGATGCAAATGTTTAGGCAACCGTTCGGTAACCTTGTTGAATTTAATGCTGTTTTTCATCTGTTTAATTTTTATTTTTTTGTTGGTACAGCTGCTGTTCGCTATTAATCATTCTGCTGTGTATCAAAATTTGTTATGGCTCGTTTCATTTTATGCTGTTTTGCTGTGAATTTACACTTTTTTAAAAAATCAATCATTTAAAAGTCTAAAAATAATCTGCCTGCTCGAGAACGGACAGGTCGCAACCTATCCCAACAAATAACAATTAACATTTATTCCCCTTCGGGAGTTAGCGACCTTTACCGCAATCGTTTTAGTAAATTTCACAAGAATTTAAGACCCAATCAAAAGCGCTTCAATTGAATACTTTGTATCTTTGTGTGATTCAAAATAAACCCGATTCTTATGAACAAGAAAGTAATTTTAATGATTTTAGACGGCTGGGGAATTACCCAAGACCCTAAAGTTTCCGCTATTTTTAATGCAAAAACCTTTTATATCGACAGTTTGTACGGCAAATATGCAAATGCTAGTTTGCGCACCGATGGCGAATATGTGGGTTTGCCGGAAGGACAAATGGGAAATAGCGAAGTTGGCCACATGAATTTAGGCGCCGGCAGAATTGTTTATCAAAACTTGGTGCGAGTGAATATGGCGGTTAAAAATAAAAAACTGGAAAAAGAAAAAGAATTGCTTGAGGCGATTTCTTACGCGAAAGAAAACAATAAAAATATTCACTTGTTGGGATTGGTTTCAGATGGTGGAATCCATTCGCACATCAACCATTTAAAAGGTTTACTCGACGTTGCTGCCGAACACAACTTGAAAAATGTGTTTTTACATGCGTTTACAGACGGAAGGGATTGTGATCCAAAATCGGGCATCAGTTTTATTGAAACCATTCAAAATTATATGAAAGAAACCACCGGGGAATTGGCCACAATTACCGGGCGTTATTTTGCTATGGACAGAGATAAACGTTGGGAACGCATAAAATTGGCTTATGATGCTGTTGTAAATTCCGTGGGCGAAAAAAGTACCGATGCTTTAAAAAGCATAGAAGAAAGTTATGCCGATGACGTAACCGATGAGTTTATCAAACCCATTATTATGACCGATGGAAATGGCCATCCGAAAACACAAATTAAAGCTGATGATGTGGTGATTTTCTTCAATTACAGAACCGATAGAGGGCGTGAATTGACAGAAGTTCTTACGCAAAAAAATTATCCTGATTTTGGCATGAAAACAATGCCGTTGTATTATGTAACATTGACCAGTTACGATGACACTTTCAAAAATGTCCATGTGATTTACAAAACTGATAATCTGGAAAACACCTTGGGTGAAGTGTTGGCAAAAGCAGGGAAAAAACAGATTAGAATTGCGGAATCAGAGAAATATCCGCACGTTACATTTTTCTTTTCAGGAGGAAGGGAAAAAACATTTGAAAATGAAACCCGTATTTTATGTCCGTCCCCAAAAGTCGCTACATATGATTTGAAACCTGAAATGAGCGCTTTTGATATTCGCGACGCCATTATTCCCGAATTGGATAAAAAAGAAGTTGATTTTGTTTGCTTAAACTTTGCCAACGGTGATATGGTTGGACATACAGGTGTGATGGAAGCGGCGATAAAAGCTTGTGAAGCCGTTGATAAATGTGTGGAAGATGTGGTTGCGGCCGCCTTAAAAAACGATTATACCACCATCATTATCGCCGACCACGGAAATTGTGAAACCATGATAAACCCCGATGGAACGCCAAACACCTCACACACCACCAACCCAGTTCCCGTAATTTTGGTTGATAAAGAATTGAAACATATTGATGATGGTGTTTTAGGTGATATTGCACCTACTATTTTAGCATTGATGGGAATAGAAAAACCGGCAGTAATGACGCGTCATTCTTTAATTTAATTTTGTAGTTGGAAGAAATAATATTTCAGAATTTTTAAATTCATTATAAAAAAAATAAACATTAAAACTTATCGCCACTTTAATTGTTTTTGTATCTTTGTATGGAAACAATTAAGGGTTAATGGAGAAATTTAAAGTAATATTCTTGACAGAGGCCAGAGAATTTCTTCTTGAATTAGACGAAAAAAGTCGAGATAAGATAGTTTTCAATATTGACAAATCGAAAATTAAAAATGATAGTGAATTATTTAAAAAGTTGAAGGATGAAATATGGGAATTCCGAACATTGTATAATAAAACTCACTTCAGAATTTTTGCTTTTTGGGACAAAACCGAGAAGATTGAAACATTCGTTATTGCCACTCATGGAATAGTTAAGAAAACAGGCAAAACTCCTGATAAAGAAATTGAAAAAGCTGAGAACATAAGATTGAGATACTTTGAACTTAAAAATAAACGAAATGAAAAATAAAGAGAAAGAATTAGAAATGTTCACTTTTGACAAAATAAAAGACGAATTTATTGGTGAGGTTGGAACGGTAAAAAGAACGCTTTACGAACAGGAACTTCAAATGGAAATCCTTGGTGACTTAATAAAAAAAGTAAGGCTTGAGAGAAATATGACTCAGGAAGAACTTGGTAAATTAATTGGTGTTCAAAGAGCACAAATTTCAAAACTTGAAAATAATACAACCAATGTAACAATTGAAACGATTTTGAGAGTTTTTAGTGCGTTAAAGGCAAAAGTGAATTTTAATGTGGAATTATTGAATAATAATATAAAAATCGCTTGATAGTAATACTTTTGCCAAAAAACATTTATAAGAATTTAATTTAAAAAAAATGAAACGAGCCATAACAAATTTTGATACACAGAGGAATGATTAATGGCGAACAGCAGCTGTACCAACAAAAAAATAAAAATTAAACAGATGAAAAAACTAATTTTTTCTGCCCTTATATTAAGCATTATGAGTTGTTCTGCTCAAAAAAATACTACAACCGCCATAAAAGACGAAGCGGGAAATTTAATCGGCATCGCCAATAAAGAAAGTTTTCTTGAAGCGCCTTTTAATTCATGGTTCACGCCAAATTACACTTCTTATGAAACAGACAAAGAAGTGATGGCAAAACTAACACCTCTTCTAAATGAAGTAACCATTAAAGCATTTATGGGAACCTGGTGTGAAGACAGTCAGGATCAAACCCCAGTGTTGTATAAAATTTTAGATGAAGCGGATTTTAATTATGACCATTTAGAACTTATTACCGTAAACAGAAGCAAATCCACTCCCGATAATTTACAGGAAGGGTTCAGTATTGAAAGAGTTCCTACCTTTATTGTTTATAAAAACGACAAAGAAATTGGTCGTTTTGTTGAATATCCAAGAGAATCTGTTGAGGCCGATTTATTGAAAATTGTCAGCGGCCAACCTTACAAGCATTCTTACGAATAGAAGCCCCCTAACCCCCGAAGGGGGAATTTTTAATCTTTCTTAAGGATTTTATCTCTCCTTTTTCTTTAAAATTATCAGTTTGCACACAGTATTTACAACAACTTCTATAAAAAGTAATTTATAAAATAGATGAATCAATTTTAGTAAACAAACTGTTTCTTTTCTAGAATTAGCAGACTACAAATAGCTATTATTTTTAAATATTTTTAAAGAAAAGACAGTAATGGTGAATAATATTTATACAAATCTCATTTTCTCATTATTTTATTTAATTTTTTAACATTTCTACCTCAGGAATAAAATAACATGCAATAATCACCACTTAATTTTTCTATTTTTACTGAAATTATAAAAAATTATAAAATCATTGGACAATATTAAGTTAGGAAATCCGGCAGTTGTTGGATTAGCAGGTTTCGGATTAACAACACTCTTATTGCAATTCCATAATTTAGGCCTTGTAGGTCTAGGCCCCGTCTTGGCAATGGGAATTATTTTTGGCGGTTTGGCACAATTTATCGCTGGCTTTATGGAGCAAAAAATGGGCAACAACTTTGGTTTTGCTGCTTTTACCGGCTACGGCTCTTTTTGGATGGGTCTTGGTATTATATGGATTTGCAATCATTTTAAAGTATATGAAACATCTTCTACCGACCTCGGTGTTTATCTTGTTGCATGGACACTTTTCACTGCCATTCTGTGGATAGCTTCACTTTATATACATGGAGCGATGGCAACTACATTCTCTACTTTGATGATTGGTTTTATACTTTTAGATTTATGCCATTTAGGGTTCCCGGAATTAAATGTTATAGCAAGTTATGTTTTGATAATTTGCGCTTTAAGCGCATGGTATATGATGGCAATGATAATTTTGAATGATCTTACTGGCATTCAATTATTAAAACCTGGAAAACCTTGGTTAAAGGCCAATTAATTATGTAATTAAGGTAAACATAAATCAATTATATATAATTTTTTGAACTAAATAATCGATAAAACAAGAAACTCTTTTTGATCACCCTTAGATTGTTTATTGTAAAAAAGTAAGGTAATTCCATAAAAAAAATTCTCTTCTAAATTAATGCCAATATTTGTGTAAAAGAAAAGGGTTTATCTGTTAAATAAACCCTTTTTCCTTCGCTTTTATAATCAATTCTCTATCTTCTTTATCGGGAACATTAAACATTTCTTTAAGTTGTCTTTTTCTTTTTTCAATCCCGGCAATTGACATAGGAAGAACATCAGGGAGATCTTTCATTTTAGTGCCAATAGACAACTCATGCAATAATTGTCTATCAATTTTGTCCAGTAAATAGTCACTTGAGATTTGTTTTCGCAGTAATTTTATCACAGATTTGCTGTAATATGGCGGATCAAAAATTACAGTCTTAATCGCTTCAATTAATTCATCGGTATCTATATCGTTTTTTATTAAAAACCCATCAGGATTTACATTTTTCAATATATTTTGAACCCGATAATTATCATTAAAAGTTGTTGAAATAATTATTTTTGAATTGGGAAGCATTTCATTTATTCTCACGCCAATATCTTCTCCCGATAAAACTTTTCCATCAGCGGAAGCCGGCAATTTGATGTCTAAAAAAACAATGTCGAAACCATCCGATTTTGAAGCAATTGCTATTTTTTGAAGTGCAATGTCAGAATTTT
>DAIQBF010000218.1:0-5517 GCA_036781305.1 Lutibacter sp. | reverse complement strand
GATGCGATTCCTCCTTTGTCGGAATGACAAACATTTCCTTAACTTAATGACATTAGGCTAGGGATAGGATTAAAAGCTCAATTCTCAATACTATTATCTCAATACTCATTTTCAATGCTGTTTTTTCAGACTTTGTAATTCGTTATAAGCCCTAATTTTCAAAGAGATGGCGGCTATGATAAAATAGAGAAGCGTCAATCCCCATAAATGCAGCCATTCCTTAGTGACTTCAAATAAGGAAGCATGCATTTGCGTTAATTTCACAAAGCCTTCTATTCCTGATGTTGAAGGAATCATTTTTGCCAATGATTGATAAAAAAGGGAAAATCCTTCTATAGGATAAGAAAGTCCGCTTAACATTAAAGAAGGAATCGAAATAAGCACTAAAAAAACAATTGATTCTTCTCTTCTTTTGAAAAAGGAACTGATGGCAATCCCCAAAAAAACAACTGAAAAAATATAAGGTATTAAAAAGGCATAAATTGTTAGCAAAGATGACCTTACGGGAATGGAGAAAATAGTGAAAACAATGCCAATTTGAATAGGAATTATCAGTGCGAAAATCAATGCGTACAAACTCGCTTTGCCCAATAATACAGGAATGGTTCCTCCCTTATGAAGCAATCTTGGAAAATCGGCTCTAATTTTTTTGTCTTCTTTCCTTGAACCATATAAAATCCCGATACCCATTAAAATAACCAACTGAATAATTAATCCTGTTAAAATAGGAATCATATAAGTCGCGTATCCTGAAGAAGTGTTGAATAAACTGGTGGAAATTGCCTGTATCGGATTTTGATTTTGTTTTGCCGCCGTCATCGGATTTCCTTGGGCCATTGATTTTTTAATACCGATACCCGCATTAAAATAACTGTTTGTAATACTTACATTTTCCAATACCTTTTTGTAAAAAACCATATTGGAGGCATCGGCATAGGTTGAAACAGCTGTTGGTCGGCCATTTCTGATATTTTTTTCAAAATCTTTTGGGATGATCACAATGCCCATCACTTTTTTTGAATAATAGGCGTGTTTTGCTTCTTGGAAATCGGTATAATTGGTCATTGTTTTAATTCCTGCGGAAGCATTCAGCATTTCAATATAATCCCTGCTGGTTTTGCTTGCATCTTGATTTACCACAGCTACCGGAACATCATAAATCACTTCATTTGAGTAAACATAGGTGTAAACAAACAGTAAAAATAAGGTGACTGACAAAAATGTAGAAACAACTGCTTTGTCCGATTTTATGGAATGCCACTCCGTAGCAATGGTATTCCAATAGGAAAGCCTTGTTCTGTGATAAGGTTTATATAACTTTCTTTTCATGCTTAAATACGGTGTTGAAATCCTCCTTTTGAAATTAAATTTTTCAATTTTGACCAGCCAATCAACAGCGGCAGCATACTTAAAACCACCAATGCCGAAATGGCATAAAATGAATAATAAATGGGAATTCCCCTTTGTGTCTGGCCTAAAAATAATTCAAAAAAATGGGTAAAAGGAAATAACTGGCTTAGCCATTGCATCGCAGGCGGCATTCCGAAAATGGGAAAAGTAATTCCTGAAAATGACAAGCTTGTTGCTGCAAATCCAGATCCCAAGGTAAGCGCTTGTCGCAAACTTTTGCTGATGGAAATAAAAAACACAGCGAACGATTGGCTGGCAATAATCAACAATAACAATCCGGCCAATAAAGCAAACTTATTGCCATACAAAGGGAAATCCTGTAAAATAAACATACTGAAATACATGAGCAAGCCCACCAGGAAAAACCAAAAAGTATAAGGTAAAACTTTGCCCATTAAAATCACGAAAGGATTGCCCTTGCTGATTTTATATAATTTTTGTCCTTTTTGATATTTAAAATCCGATCCAAAAGAATAAATAGTGGTTAAAATGACGAATATTTGAAAAAACATGGTTAAAAATCCCGAGTTTAAATAATAGGAATAATTTGTAAACGGATTTGACAACACATGGTTATTGGCGCTTATTGGTTGAAAATTAGCTTTGGCCTGTTTTACTAAAATGCCATTTTTAAGTTGCTTCTGAATATTGGCACTTGCTGAAAGCGTGCCGACAACTTGTTTAAAAGCTTTGTCTTCAAGTCCGCCAGGTAAAAGCAGATTGCCATTGAACTGGTTTATTATTTTGGTTTGTTTTCCTTGTTTTAAGTCCTTCTCAAAATGGTTGGGAATGGTGACAAGTCCATAAATTTTACCCGTTCTAACCAATGCTTCTCCTTCTTTTTGGGTTAAAGGGGAATACGCCACTTTTAATTCGGGCGTCGCTTCAAACTGGGCAATTAAATTTCTTGAAATGGCAGATTGATCAAAATCAACCACCGCGATGGGCAAATTTCTTGGAACGCCTTCCTGTAGCAAGGTGTTAAAAAACAACAGAGAAACAAAAGGCAACAGTATTGTAAAAACAAAATTGGTTTTATAGCCAAAGAGGATTCCTATTTCTCGTTTTGCGATATGCAAAAATGCGGTCATTTTATTTGTTAAATTGTGAATAATCAATTAAAATACTCATACCAGGCCTTAAGGAATGATTTTTGGTTACCGGTTTCGCTTTTATTTCAAAAGTTCTGATATCAAATTCGCCTGTAGCTTTGGTGGCATTCCACGTGGCATAATCGCCTAGGGGAGCCACATAATAAATTTTAAATCGAATTTCCTGATTGTTTAGCGCAGGAACTTTTGCCGTAAACTCCGCATCTTTTTTAAAATGGAACAAACTTGTTTCCTTAATATTTAAAATGGCGTAGGAATTAGACAGATCAACCAAATGCACCACAGGATAACCTGCCGGGATAAGTTCTCCTTCCTCCGGCAAAAACTCTAAAACTTCGGCATTTATTGGCGCGGTAATATTGCGTTCATTTTTATAGCTTTCCAATTCAACCAAGGCACCTTCCGCTTTTCTGACCAAAGCATTTGCGGCGTCAATATCTTCGTTTCGTGCTCCTTTTAAAGCCATTTTATATTGGCTGTATGCGGCTTCCTGATCTTTTATGGAAGCTTCTTTTTTAGCGAAAACTTCATCCCTGTTTTGTTCGGAAACCACACCGTCTTTGTATAAATTTTCTATGCGTCCATAGGTTTTTTTCATAATATTGGCCGCGGCAGTAGCTTTTTCATAAATGCTTTTGGCCGCGCTAATTTCTTCAATTCTTGCGCCATTATTTGCCTTATTGAGTTGAGAATTTGCCGCTTCTTTCGCCGCCAAAGCCTGGGTTTCTTTTCCGTCAATTTCCTGGCTTTCAAGCGTGGCCAATAGTTGCCCTTTTGAAACGCTTTCGCCTTCCGTCACTTCCATAGATTTAAGTCTTGTTGGAATTTTAGCGGAAAGATATATTTCCTTCGCTTCTATGCGGCCTTGTAAAACCAGTGTTTTAGGTTTTGTTAAGAACCAAATTCCGGTGAGTACCAAAGTTGCGATCGCAATAATGCTGATAAATGATTTTGTTGCTTGTGATTTTTTCATTTGATTTAGTTTTTGTTCAAGAAATTTTCTGTTTCTCCAAGTTGCACCATTAATTCGCCGTAAGCCACATTGTAATGGTACAAAGCTTTTATCTTATGCAATTTAATTTCGGTCAATTTTAAAGTGGCGTCTATAACTTCCATTGAAGTTCCTGTACCTTCTTCAAATGCCCGGGTTCGCATAAACTTCAATTTTTCGGCAAATATTTCATCGGCATTCAAACTTTCATATTGTTCTTGTTGCTTTTGCAATTCGTTGTAAATTTTTTCGGTATAAGTTGCCAAATTTAATCGTGCTTGCTTTTCAATTTCCTGTACCTGAGAAACTTTGTGTTTTGAAGCTTTAATTTTATGTTCTCTTTGAAATCCGTTAAAAATAGTCCATTCTGCACCTATGCCAACAATCCAATTGGTTTTGGCAAAGGATAAATTATCTTTCCATAAAGATTGCTTTCCGAAGGCAGCTATTTTAGGAAAATAGTCATTATTTTCAATTTTCTCTCCTATTTTGGCGAGTTTAAAGTTGTCATCAATAAGTTTGAGCTGGGTATTTTTATGCAACATATCTTTTTGAATATCAGTTAATTCAGAGAGAATGACAGGCTCGATAAATTTGGTTGAAATATTGTTGAAGTCACTTACACCAATTAAATTTTGAATCGCCGTAATTGCCAAAGACACATCTTTCTGGGCACCCATCAATTCTCTTTTTGCATTTGACAAGGATACTTTTGCGTTCAGGGTTTCTACTTCTGCAATCATGCCATTTTTAAATAACTTATCGGCCTGGCTGTTATGCATTTCAACAGTTTTGTAGATTTCTGCCCGTAAATTTTCTGCTTCTTTGGCCAGTTTTAGCTTGAAGTAATAATCTATCAATTTAAGCGTTAATTCATCTTTTTTTAATTGATGCTGATTTTCTGACAGCTCCAATTTTAAATTAGCAGCTTCATTTGCCGCATTTATTTTTCCTCCTGCGGAAATGGTCCAATTGATATTTGCGGTTGCAAAACCGAAATTACGATCCAATAAACCAAAATTCCAGTCGCCCAAAACGGCTTCCGGATTGGGAATGTTCATTAAGCCGCCAAGCATATCGCGCGACGAATTTAAATCGACCGTAATGTCTTTATCTAATTGAATATAACTACCCGATACCCTCACGGTTGGATAATACAGTCCTTTCATGGCTTTTCTTTCTTCATCCACAGTTTGTACTTGGTATTCTGAAGCATTCAAGTCTCCATTTTTTTCAAGCATGAATTCATAGGCTTGTTTCAAGGAAAGATTTTGTGCATTGCCCATTAAAACAAACAATAAAAAGAGGCTGGTTAGAAATTGGTTTTTTAGGTTTAAGCTGAATTTGGAAAATTGTTTATTCATTAATCATTACTTTTTAAAAAATTCAAAATATTTTTGGTTAAATAAGCCACGTCATCATTGATTAAATCCTGATTTTCAAAGATGTTGTTTTTCTTAAAATGAATATAATCCACCACATATACAAGAATGTGATAATACAACTGAAACATCGTAATGTTGGTTGAAATTTCTCTGGCATTAACTCCTATTTCTTTGATTTTTTGCATTAACAATAAACTTTTGTCCTTATGGTCATTGCTAAATGAAAAGTTGTCATTGTGCAGCAATTGGTAAAAAAAATTGGAGGCGACAGGTTCATTTATGGAATAGACAATCCTGTTTTGCACAAATGCGCTAATAATAGGAACAATGCTCGTGTTATTTAATGCGATAAGAAATTCCAATTCCTGGTATAATGAAGAAATTTTATCATAATACAATTCATTTATTAAGTCTTGTTTGCCGCTGTAACTGCGGTATAAGTACCCACCGCTTACATTTGCGTTTTTTGCAATCATTGCAATGGTTGTTGCTTCTATACCGCAATCAACAATTGTTTTCATTGTTGCAGCTTTTATTCGCGCTATTTTGTCATCATCAATTTTGCGTGCCATATTATTTTGATTTGGAGTGCAAATGTATGAATAAACATTCATTCATT
>DAIQBF010000217.1:0-5537 GCA_036781305.1 Lutibacter sp. | reverse complement strand
GGGCTTTTTGCCTTCCAATTCCAATTTGTTTTTCAAGCTGTTAATGTCCTCACCTTTTCTGTTTTCTCCCATAAAATGAATTTTGGCGCCCAATAAATGCGACAACAATAAATTGCCGTTATAATTTTTTGGTGCCTTTCCGCCTAACAATAAATAACATTTTAGCTTGGCGATGGCGCAAGCGGCCGCAGTTTGCCTGCAATGGTTGGATTGTTGCGCCCCGGCCGTGATGATGGTATCACCACCATTATCCAAAGCTTCCTGAATTAAATATTCAAGTTTTCTGGTTTTATTTCCTCCTGAAGCGAGTCCGGTTTGGTCATCGCGCTTGATGAAAATATTAGGGGCATATTTCTCAGAAAGATTTTTTAGCTGCTGCAGTGGCGTTGGGAAAAAACCCAAATCAAATTTATGGTTGAGAATCATTTTTTTTTATTCTTTTTACAATCTTAAATCTAAAATAATATGGATTAAGGAAAGGTTATATTTTGTAATCATTTGTGCTATTCCATTCCAATATCACAATAACCCATTCTATATTATTGAAATCTTTATAAGTATAAATTTCCTCAAAACCATTTCTTTTATGGGCGGCTCTTGAACGTTTATTGTCTGTTGCAATTTCCGTAATGGCAAAATCATACTTATTTTTAAAATAGTTTTTATAGGCTTCATAACAACCATCAAACAATCCTTTCGAGCGATATTCTTTGTCAATGCAAATTTGTCCCACAACAATATAATTATAGGAAGAGATCAGTTTTTCTTTGTATTGCATTAGGTTGAAGGTTTCAAACATTGGCGTTAGAACGGGAATTTCAAACTTTGATTTTTCTGTTAAAGCAAGCTCATATCCAACTATTTTATCGTTGTCTTTTGCAATGATTTGACTTTCTTTATCCTGCATTTTTTTAAGTGTTTCCAACGTGTAGGACATCGTTAAAAAGCCCTGATTTTGTATTTCTGCCGCTGTTAAGTTTTGGCGTAAGTTGCTCTTCTGTAAAATGGTTATTTCAGAAAGATCCTGGTTTGTTTTTGAGGTTGTATAAGTTATCATTGTTCTAAAACTATTTTTCGTTCAAAATTTAAAACCCTTTATATCTATATTTATTTTTTTTAAGTTTTTCTTTCAATTCACGTATTCTTTTTCTGTAATCACATTTCGCTCTTTTAGAAAGTTTAGGTTTTCTATTTATTTTTCAACAGGTAAATTTATATCGATAATTGCTTATTTCTCTTTCAGATAAGCGAAGGTTTTTGTTTTTGATGTTTCAAGGAATTTACCCATCTTCCTCACTCGGATTTTTATCTTAAAAATTAGTTTTCATAAAACCGCAACCTGTTTTTTATGGTAATTATTTCATTTTCCAAATCATCTATTTTCTGCAGTAAATTAAAAACAATATCAATTCCTTCACTATTGAGGCCTAGATCACGGTGTATTCTTATCATTTTTTCAATGTCATTTATTTTATCCTGATCAACATAAAGTAATTGCTCAATAGTGGTGATTTGAATTAGGCCAATCTCGTTTAAATTGCTGAAGAATGACATTTCAACTTGGTAAAGGTCACATAATTTATGAATTGGTATGAAGTTTTCTCTGCTCATGATGGTCTTAATTTAGCAAGTTCCGTAAACAATTGTTTTTCCTTTTCAGTAAGGTTTTTAGGCATTTTTATTTGATAAGTAATGTATAAATCGCCATACATTCCTTCTTTTTTATAAACTGGAAATCCCTTTCCTTTCAATTTAACTTTTGTGCCATTTTGTGTTTCAGGCGCAATTTTTAGCTTTGCTTTTCCGTCAAAAGTATCAACTGTTATTTCTCCGCCCAAAACAGCTTTGTATAAATCCAAATCAATTGTGGTGTGTAAATTGTCGCCATCCAATTTGAATTTGGTGTTGTTTTCAATGGAGAATGTGATGTTTAAATCTCCTTTCGGACCTCCATTGATGCCTTCGCCGCCGTGCCCTTTAATTTTAATGACCTGCCCATTTTTAACGCCTGCAGGAATGGTTAGCCGAATATTTTTTCCGTTAATCGTTAAAGTTCGTTTGTTGGTTTCATAAACGTCTTTTAGGTTGAGGTTCAAAGTTGCATTAAGATCTTGCCCTCTAAATTTTACGCCACCGCTGGTTCTTCCTCTTGAAGATGCTCGTCCGCCGAACATAGATTCAAAAAAGTCGGAATAATCACCGCCGCCAAAATCGCCAAACGGACTTTGTTGTCCGCCCCCTTGGTATTGCCGTTGCTTTGCTTTTTCAAATTCCTCGGCATGTTGCCAGTCTTTTCCGTGTTCATCGTATTTTTTTCGATTCTCGGGATTGCTCAAAACTTCGTTGGCTTCATTAATTTCTTTGAATTTCCGTTCCGCTTCCTTATCCGAAGGGTTTAAATCGGGGTGGTATTTTCTGGCCAATTTTCGATAGGCCTTTTTAATATCAGCTGCAGAAGCACTTTTAGCAATGCCCAGTATTTTATAATAATCTATAAATGCCATTTTCTATTGTTTGTGGAAATCTATATAAATTTACGAAATATATGTTGAACTGTTTATTTGTTTAACTGTTTATTTGTTTGCTTTTTTGAGTTTAACATATAACAATTAACTTTCCAGCTTTATATAAAAGACAACTGCCGAATTGTCACCTAAAATAATTTGGCGTGATATTCGTTTATGCAAACATTATGGGTAAAACTAACGTATCATATAAATGGGCCTTTAATGAATTTATTTGGCCAAGGAAAAAAATAATTTTTATTGGAATAATTTTAATCATCGCCAAAAGTTTGGCCGGATTGGTGTTGCCTTATGCCAGTAAAAGTTTAATTGATGAGGTAATTCCGTCGAAGGATATGCAGGCGTTGACAATTTTGTTAATTGTTGTTTGTGTGTCCATTTTAATTGCGGCGTTAACTTCCTTTGAGCTCACGCGTTTGTTGAGTGTGGAAGCACAACATTTAATTTCTGTTTTACGTGCAAAAGTGCAAAAGAAATTGCTTACGCTTCCCATCAGTTTTTTCGACAATAATAAATCTGGAGCACTTGTTTCTCGTGTGATGAATGATGTTGAAGGCGTGCGTAATTTGGTGGGAACAGGTTTGGTGCAGCTGGTTGGCGGATCGATTACCGCCATTATTTCATTGGTGATTTTAATTAAAATTAATGCTTTAATGACCGTTTTTGTGTTGGTTCCCGTTGCCATTTTTGCAATTGTTGCCTTAAAGGCTTTTGGATATATTCGTCCTATTTTTAGGGATCGCGGAAAAATTAGTGCCGAAGTTACCGGAAGATTGACAGAAACCCTGAATGGAGTTAGGGTAATTAAAGGATTTAATGCCGAAGACCAAGAAAATAAAACTTTTGAAGAAGGCGTGGAGCGTTTGTTTTTGAATGTAAAAAAGAGCCTGACTGCCACAGCTTTAATTACAAGTTCTTCTACTTTTTTGCTGGGATTGGCTTCCGCAGGAATTATGGGAATTGGCGGTTATTTTATTATGAATAACACCATGACCATTGGGGAATTTGTGTCGTTTACCTTGTTTCTGGGTTTTATGATTGCGCCAATTGTGCAAATGAGCAATATTGGAAGTCAGTTAACAGAAGCGATGGCCGGACTTGACCGTACTCAGGAATTAATGAATATGACCGAAGAAGACAATCCGGAAATTAGAAAAGTAATTTTGGATGAAATTGTCGGCGATATGGTTTTTGAAGATGTTTCCTTCAGCTATGAAAAAAGCAAAGAAGTGTTGCATCATATTTCGTTTAAAGCCCCTTCAGGAAGCGTAACGGCTTTGGTGGGTTCATCAGGATCTGGGAAAACAACGATTGCCGGGTTGGCGGCATCATTTTTAAACCCTTCAGAAGGAAAAGTTACGGTTGATGGCACCGATTTGTCCACCGTAAATTTGAGCAGTTTAAGAAGTCATTTGGGCGTGGTGTTGCAGGACGATTTTTTATATGAAGGCACCATTCGCGAAAATATATTGTTTCCGAGGCCAAATGCTACCGAAGCACAGTTGTTGGAAGCCGTAAAAGGCGCTTATGTAAATGAATTTACAGACAGGTTTGAAGATGGTTTGGATACCGTAATTGGCGAACGTGGCGTTAAATTATCGGGCGGCCAGCGCCAGCGAATTACCATTGCAAGGGCTTTGTTGGCAGATCCTAAAATTATTATTTTAGATGAAGCCACTTCAAATTTGGATACAGAAAGTGAATCTTTTATTCAAAAGAGTTTGCATATTTTAATGAAAGACAGAACCACTTTTGTGATTGCCCACAGGTTAAGCACCATTCAAAAAGCCGATCAAATTTTGGTAATTGAAAACGGAAATATTGTGGAGCGGGGAAAACACGAAGAACTTATCGCTAAAAAAGGAAGGTATTACGATTTATATACTTACCAAAGCAGGATTTAAATCCCTTAATTTTTTCAATATAAAAAGTAAAAAAGCTTCTCAATTTTTTGAGAAGCTTTTTTACTATGCAGAAACTTAGGAACTATAGTTTTTCAAAAATTCTTGAAATGGTACAGGTTTTAATTTCCTAGATTCATAATGTTCTACATATGTTTTGTAATTTTTCAAAGCAAATTTTTTAATAAATGAGGATGTGTTTTTATCATCCTTGTCACGAACTTTCATCTAAAAAAAATTTTGGGTTAATGGTTGATTATACTTTCGGCATAAACTTAATCAAGATTTATCATAAATCAAAGCGAAAGTTCAATTATAATTGTAATTAAACTGTTGAAATTAAAAAAGATAGCTATTTGTTATGTTTCACCTACTTTATTTTGATAGGTTTTTCCTAATTTTTAGAAGGCATTTCAAAATCTTAATAAATACCTCCCTTAAATAGCCTTACAGATAAAATATTAGCGGCCAATTGAATTTTTTTTGGCAACTTTGCGCTGTTTATAATTAGTAAATGACCAATAAAGATCTTTCAATAACAAATGATAATGGGCAAGAGCCGCCATTGCTAAAAGCTAAAATTAATCTTTTACAGAAGGAATTGAATGACATTGTCCAAAAAATAACTGCTTTTGAAGCCATTTTGCGTTCCCATTTGACCGATGAGATTATTGAGGAACAGGAGTTAACCGTACTTTACAAAAAAGTGCAACTGGCAAAAAAAGAAAAACGCCAGTCCCAAAAAAAGAAGGGGAAAAATTTTAAGGAAGTTGAAGGGTTAAAAGTTATTTCCAGAAAAAGCTCAAATAGTTCCATTGCTGACAATCAAAAAGAAAAAAAGCGTTTGTATCGAGAAGCGATGCTTTTTGTGCATCCCGACAAATTTTCGATGCACGATGATAAAATTGATCTGGCAACTGAAGTAACCACCAAACTTATCGAAATTTATCAAACCGGCGATTTGGCCGAACTCCAAATTTTTCATACACATATTTTTAGCGGAAATGCGCTGATGCATTTACCGGAAACTTCTAAAAAAATCAACCATAACAAAGAATGGATATATCGGATTGAATTGTGCCAGTGATATCGGTTTGTTAGTGCCAGTGAT
>DAIQBF010000216.1:0-5540 GCA_036781305.1 Lutibacter sp. | reverse complement strand
AGAAATTTCTTAAAATTGCCTTAAGATTCAGTTATTTAAGCAAAAGATTGATTTTTATGGATATTACTTTATCAATTTTAATACCGTTTCAATATTTTCTTTGGATCCCAGATTAGTTCTTTCGTTCATCGTGGTTGCAACCCCGCACGCAACACCATACTTCAATATTTTTTCTGGCGGAAAACCATTTTGAATCCCATAAATCAAGCCGGCAACCATACTGTCACCGGCACCAATGGTGCTTTTAACTTCAACAGAAGGCGTAGATTTGTAAAAAACGCCTTTGCTGCACGCTAAAAAAGCACCTCTTGCCCCCAAGGATACAACCACATATTGCGCTTTATTAGATTTCACCAATTCCACTGCAAGTGCCTCTTGTTCGGCTGTATACAAAAAATCTTTTCCGGCAAGTTGTGCCAATTCCCTTTGATTAGGTTTAATCAGAAATACATTTTCTTTTAATGCTTCTTTCAATGCCGAACCCGAAGTATCCAACACTATTTTTATGTTTTTTTCGGCAAATAATCTTATCAATTGGGCATAATAATCATCGGGCATTTTTTCAGACAAACTTCCGCTGAGAATCAAAATATCTTCTGGTTCCACTTTTTCTATTAAGAGATTTTTTATCGCATCGCGTTCTTCAATACTTAATTTATTTCCGGGCATTCCAAAACGATATTGGAGATTGCTTTGCGTGTCAACTACAGAAAGATTTTCCCTTGTCCACGTTTTTACGAAAATAATTTCTGGCTTAAGGGTTTCTTTTACCAACAAATCCGTCAAGTAATTTCCCGTATCGCCACCAGACGTGACAATACACGTAGTTTCTGTACCGAGCCTTTTTAACATTCTGGAAATATTAATGCCACCGCCACCGGGTTGGTATTGTATGGAATGACATTTAAGTTTTTGGGTGGCAACTAAGCCATCCACTTTGGCACTCTTATCCAAAGCTGGATTTACGGTTAAAGTGATTATTTTCATGTGCAAATTATTGAAATTAATTAGGTTATTTTTATCGACTTTCGTAATAAAGATACTTAATTATATATAGAAAAAAAATGATAAAATGATGAAATAAAGCAATGTTGGATAAAGAGTTTAATATTGCTTTTTTAGGTACTTTTTAACAGCGCCTAACTTACTGTTGACATTCAATTTTTTATAGATATTCTTGGAATGATAACGAACGGTGTCAATTGTGACAAACAATTTATCGGCAATATTTTTGAACGGCTCCCCTTCCGATAAAGCCTGTAACACTTCAATTTCACGGGAAGTTAGTTTTTCAAATCCGTCCTCTTTATTGCATTTTTGTGGATTGAAGTGGTCGATTATTTTTTTGGCGACCAAAGGAGAAATAGGTGCGCCTTCATCTAAAATTTGCAGCACCCCTTTTTTTATTGATTTTAGGGGCGTATTTTTTAATAAATAACCATTTGCGCCGGCTTTTAAAGCATCAAACACATGTTTTTCATCTTTATATATGGTGAGCATGATTATATATACATCTGGGTATTGGTGTTTTAAATGATGAATTCCTTCAATGCCATTCATTCCAGGTAGATTTATATCCAGTAAAATGACATCTATTTTTGGATGATGGCTAAGGCTTCGAAAAAATGCTTCAATAGAGTCTGCAGTGACGTCACAAGAAAACTGAGAATCATTTTTAAAAAACAATTCCAATCCTTCTCTTATAATTTTATTATCTTCTATAATAGCAATATTCAAAATAATAGGTTTAGAATAATTCATAATTAGAGCAATTCATAAAAATAATTCATAAAAAAAATATTTTAGACTACATGTTCATGTAGTTTTCTACATGAACATGTCGTTTTTTAATTTAAATAATCAAACAATAATTCTATAGTAAAACCATTTTTAGTGTTGATTTGCACATCCGCTTTAATTTTTTTTGCCCTCATACGTATATTTTTAATGCCATGCCCACCAAGCTTAGTGGCAGATTTAGAAACTATAGTTCCGTTATCATTTATTTTAAGCTTAATTTTATTTTCTTCTTTGGTAAATACAACGGTAACATGTGTGGCATTTGAATGTTTTACAATATTTGTGACAGCTTCCTTAAAGATTAAATATATATGTTGTCTGTGATCTTGTTTTAGATACAATGGTTTATGTTCTTGCAAATTCTCAAAAGTGTATGTTACATCTAGAGGTTTAAGCAACAAATACAAAATAGTTTCCATTCTTTCAGATAAATTTTGAATACTGTTATTTCTTGAGTCAATTGCCCAAACAATGTCGCTTAGAGCGTCAACAGCACTTCTGCTCTGTTCGGCAATTTCATCTAAAACTTTATCTTTCGACTCCACAACTATATTTTCTTTTAAAAGTTCTGATCTAATTGCAATGCCGGTAAGAACACTTCCCAACTCATCATGCAAATCTCTGGAAATTTGCAGTCTCAAGTTTTCTAACTTTATAATATGACTTAATTCATATCTTCTAATAAAATAGAGAAGCAATAATATTAAAACCCCACAAGCAGATAAAAACCACCATTGTTTATAATATATTTGCTTAACAATAATTGGCACCGTAATAATTTGATTATTCCACTTGCCATAGTTGGTTGATGCCATTACTTCTAAATTATAATTACCTGGAGGAAGATTGGTAAATGAAAGAACATTGGTTTTGTTTAATATTCTCCAATCTCTATTCAAACCGCTAATTTTATATTTAAAAGTATTGTTGGCAGGTTTAAAATAATCTGTCAGTGAAAATTCAAAATTCACAAAAGCATTGTTAAATGGCAACTCCAATGGTTTATTTTTACTATACTCCGAATTTATTATATGGGTAGAATCGGTTTTTGAATTAAACCAACTGATCGTACTAATATTTAGATTAAAATTTGTTGCGCCTGTTTCAAAATCCGAAGGCATAAATTGTGTGATCCCATTTTGACCACCAAAAAACAGCTCGCCATTATTAGCTTTTAATTGCGATGATGAATTAAACTCATTATCCGCCAAACCATTGTAATCATAATAATTTAAAAACTGATTGGTGATTGTGTTGTAGCGTGACAAGCCATTTCTTGTCCCTAACCAAATCTCATGATTTTCGCCTGGCAATATGGAATAAACCGTGTTGTCGCTTAAGCCATTCGTTTCATTAATTTGTGTTATTTTTTGAGTTTTACTCTGGTATTTTAAAAAACCTTGCGTTTGAGTTGCAATCCATAATACATCATTATCTATTAATATTGATCTGACGGCATCCTGTATCGTTTCAATTTTTATGGTATGAATTTGTAAAGGAAATACTGAATAATCTACTTTTAATTGATATAGCCCTGTATTTGTGCCTATCCATAATTGGTTCTCTTTAAAAGGTTTGATCTCAAAAATTGATTCATTTTCTTCAATACCTTCCTGTAAATTAGAATTCTGAATTTTCACTAAGCTGTCATTTTTTTTATCAAAATAATATAAACCATCCAAAGTCCCTATCCATAAAATATCGTGGACATCCCTAAATAGTTTTATGATGTGATTATTGGATAGTTTTTGATACTTATTAAAAAAAGGTTTGCAAACATTTGTGTTTTTATTATATATTACTATACTTGATCCCTGTGTTCCAACAAGAAGCGAATTTTCATCATTTTCAAGAAGTGCATAAGGCGCTGAATTGTTGTTTTCCCACTTTAAATCGATAAATTCTTTGTTTCTGGCATCGTACTTAAATAATTTTGTTTGATTAACCGCATAAATATTCCCCTTCTTATCTTGTATAATTGAACGCATTTTGTTACGCTGGGCTATAGAAGCTTCTTGTAAGTGTTTTTTAAACAAGTTAACATTTTTTTTAATCTTAAATAATCCATTGTTTGTTCCAACCCAGAGAAGTCCTGATTTATCTATAAAAAATGTATTTATTGAAGTTTCATTATCGCTTATTATGGTATAATTTTGCGGTGAGTATGTTTTTTTATTTAGATTATAAAATGATTTGTTTTGTGTTCCGATATAGATGTTTTTGGTTTTATCTGCATAGAATATTAAATTTTTGACACTATCTTTACTAAATAAATTATTTATGAATTTAAAACTTCCGCTAACCTCGTTAAATTTATAAAGATTATTTCTATCTATCAAATGAAGTCTGTTGCCAATACTTAATAACAACACGTTATCTGTATCTTCCTCTTTTATAATCTTTGTGCTTAATTTATTCCCATCGTACTTAGCCTCAATAATTTTTATGTAGCTGGCTTCAAGAGTTTCACTCAATAATTTTATATAAAAAGTATTAGGCGTTGTTTCTAAAATATCATTAACAATAAAACGCTTGCCATTATTATTAATTTTTAAGTCAAAATGTTGAAATTTAAAATTTCCAATATGCCTACTTAATTTATCGTCATAATAACCCACCCAAATGTTGTTGCTCTTATCCATATATAATTTTTTAACATAATTAGACGTTAATCCATTTTTGCTTGAGCTTGTTATACTTTTACTCGAATTTGTCTTTGTATTTATAATATTTATGCCTCCTTTTGTTCCTATCCATAAATTATCATCTTGTAATATCAGCGTTTTAATATTATTATTTAACAGAGAAGGTGTTGAAGTAATTCTGTAAGGTTTAAATTGATAACCATCGTACTTATAAAGTCCCCAATTTGTACCAATCCATAAATAGCCTAGTGAATCTTGGGCGATACCTAAAATATTGTGATTTTGCAATTTGGTGCCACTGGTTATATTTTCGATTGTTGTAAATTCTTGTGCCTCTAATGTTATAGAAACATAAGAAAGTATGAGAAAAACAGTGATTTTGCGCCAGTTGAAAAACATGTTTTTTATTTATTTCGCGATGTTACGTGTAATCCTTTATGCAATTTAGTTCATAATATAAACAAAAATAAATTAAAAATGTTAAAATGTTCTTTGTATTTAATATTCATAAAACCACATTTTTGTGTAGGTGCGCAACTCAAATTCAAAACATAATTTTACCAAACAAATTAATTCAACCCTATTTCTAAGATGTCCGTTAAAAAATTTAAATTAAGTATTGTAAAACAAAAATAATATCCAACTAAAAAAATAATATCATGAAAAAATTTAATTTATTGGCCTTGGCCTTAGCAATTGGAACAATGAGTTTGTTCGCAACAACAACAAATAAAACAGCAGACATTCCCGTAAAAGAAATTAGAACTCAGCTTGTGGACTTATTTAAAGCTCCAAATTTTAATATTGAAAAGGAGTATAATTTAAACATCATTTTCACATTTAATTCAGAAGGTGAGATTGTAGTACATCGTGTGTATTCTATTGATAAAGATAAAATCGATAAATATGTTTTAAACTACATTCATAAAACTATGGATCACAAAACAATACAAACTCCCGGAGAATTCGATAGAGTCTTCACTTTGCCTCTAAAATTAAAACGAGGAAATTTATAAAAATCACAAACCTACATTATTATGTAGTTGCAAAACTTATATTCTCAGTATAAATTTGAAAAACAAATATCAAACTAAA
>DAIQBF010000215.1:0-5628 GCA_036781305.1 Lutibacter sp. | reverse complement strand
AATAGTGTATTCGTCTTCTTCTATGGAAAGGGCAAGCACTTTTACATTAGGATAGTCAAGCTTGAGCAGTTCCGTGGTTTCTATTCCGTTAAGAATGGGCATTTTTATATCCATCAGTACCAAATCTGGGATGTTTTTGGGGTCTTTAAATTTATCCAATAATTCCCTGCCATTTTTGCACAGATAAAGCACTTCAAAGTTTTTGAATTCCTGCACCAACCCACCAATTGCCTGAGACAGCAAAAAATGATCATCAACAACTACTACTGAATAGTTCATAGTCTAATTTCTTTTTAAATTGTATTATTTCCAAAAGTACTTTGCGCAAATTTATATTTCAAATGAAGTGTGGTGCCTTCATTTTTAACAGAATCTATTTTCAAGATTGAATGTATAAGTTTTGCCCGTGTTATCATGTTCTTAAGCCCGATGCCCATAAAATTATCGTTTTTATCAAACCCCACACCGTCGTCTTCTGCCGTAATCTCCAATTCATTTTCGGAATAATTAAGGATAACATTTAGCGACGATGCCTTTGAATGTTTTATGGTATTTGAAAAAAATTCCTGCAATATCCTAAAGAGGATAATCTGGGTGTTTGTTTCAATGGGAAGTACGGTTCCATTTATTGTTAATTGTGCTTTTATAAATTTCAACCTATTGAAACGCTCTATTTCAAGAGTTATTGCTTCCTTCAAACTTAGGCTTTTAAGGGCTTCAGGGTTTATCAATTTGGAGAGTGCACGGAGTTCATCAATGCCCGTGCCTATGGTTTGTGAAACCTCAACAATCATTTCAGGTTTTTCCAACGCCATTTGGGCCTGAATTTTTGCAAGGGTCATCAATTGGCCAATGTTGTCATGCAGCTCCCAACTGATGTTGCGCAGGGTTTCTTCCCGTATCTCTATTTGTGATTCGGCAAGTTCGCGTTCATAAGTTTCTTTCACTTTTTGTTGTTCCAAGAGCAAGCGGTTTTTTCTTCGCGCAAAAACACTGAACAGCACTATAACAATAATAACCAATGTTATTGGAATGGCTATAGCCGTTATTATTATGACCTCTTTTTCATCCATAAAAACCCCATCAAAAAGCACAAATACATAATGATAATGAGCGAAAACTGTATTAATTGTAAAATCTCAAAAAAACTGTTGAAATTATAAAACCAAGATCTTAGTATTTTAATGGGAAGATACCCAATATAAAACAAAAACAGGCCAACGCTTATCCAAAACAATAAATCGTTTTTTATCACAAAAACCAATGAAGATTGCAATATACTTATATAATAAAGCGTAATACTGAATATCAGTATTCCTGCACCAGCAATGTAGGAGGTTGTGAAAGATTCATTAAAAATATCAGTAAATATCAAATCTCTCAAATAAAACACCCAAAAAATCCCGATACCAATTTTAATATATTTTTTAAATTTTACTTCTTCAATAACCTTCATAAAAAGATAAAAGAACATAGAAAAATAAAAGAAATAATATATATTAAAAATAACAATATTCGGAGGTCCATAAACTTTGTTAATGTACATTCCCATAGTTTCCGCTACCAAGGTTAACAACAATATTAGTGGCAAAAACTTTAAATAAGAGTTTTTATAAAGTGGAAATTTAATTAATGATATAACAAATACGATGGCATACAATGCCATATGTGTATTTTGAAGTATCTCTAAAACTGGTCCCAATAATTAAAATTCTCTAATTATTGTTGCCGAAATCATTAACGGGTGGCGGAGGACTTAACTGAGACTCATTCATAATCAAACTATTTGTCCCACCTCCTTGCATTGTTGCATTGTTTGTAACAAAAAATCCTGCCTCATTCATTTGACCATTATCTTGGTTACCTTCCAGCCTTGCGGGACGCTTGCTAATTGGTACTGCGGTGTATTTCCCATCTTTCTCCTCCACTGAAAACCCTACGTTATTCCCTTCATAAGCCATTGTTGGCAACACTAAAAAACTGTTTCTTCTTGGATATTTTACGGCATCGCCATTTGGAAAAGCACTGCTGTTCGGGTAGTTGGTAAGATAAAAACGCAAGGTTTTGATTTCCACATTGGCAGCATTGGCTTCGTGCTCTATGTAAGCAATGTATTGTTTTATGGTGTTTAAATCATACTCGGCGTAGCGAGTGGGCGTAAATTTCGAAGAATCCCGAACAATGCTGTCCTCATATTTTTGGATAATGGGAACGCGTCTTTGCGAATAGGCATCATACATTTCCTGGGCGCGCTCCACTGAAATAATGTTTTCTTTCGGTGGTCCCTCATAGGGTGGTTCTCCGTTTGTAGTTGGCTCTTGGCAACCCAGAAGCAACATATTAGCAAATATCAATAGCAAAAATCGGTTAGTCATTTCTGAAGTCATAATTGAACGTTTAATTAGTTGAGCATAAATATAATTACAAAAAAACACATTTAAAAATGTGTTTTAAAAAAATAATTGTGAATATATTCCATATTACCTGATAATTAATATCTTATAAAACACTTCATATAAAAATACAGGGAAAACACTCAAAAAAAAGGGGATTTCCCCCTTTTGTGAAAGAAAAGAAATTAGTCGTCTTTAACCCGGATTTCGTTCAATTCTTCATTTTTTTGATTAGCGTATTCATATCCGCGAATCCACCATTTGCTCATCATTTCTTTGTTAAATATCAGAGAATTAGTGGTCAAAACTGTTGGTGTATAATAAAGATTGATAATCACATCTTTGTTGACCGCCACAAATTTCCCGATGCGGATATTTTGTTTTTCAATGCGATCTGCCATATAGCTGTGCATACTGGTGAGCAAGGAAAACACGTTTTTTGAAGGCAGACGGTTATAATATGTAACTTCAGTTTCAAGAATAACCACATCTACTGTTGTTGCGCCACGGTTTATAGCCTCTTCAATGGGAACCATACTCCCAAAACCGCCATCGGCATATTCGCAACCGTCTTTTTTTACTAGGCTCATAAAAGGTGTGTAGTTTGATGAAATCCATATCCAATCTAAGAAGTCTTGGTATTCAAAATCATTTACAGATTTATATTCAACTTGGTTCAACGAAAGGTTGGAGACCGTTACCACCACTTCCTTTTTCGACGCTTTTAAAATATCGAACTCAGTTTCGGTTAAGGTTTTTTCAATGAGTTTTCGCAAACTCAAGCTTTCGCCGAAGGTTTTCTTTCCTTTCAAAAAATTCTTTAGTACTGTAAAATGGTCAATGGCAATCTGTTTTCCTCCAAATTTATCCTCCTTAATAACAAACGGGCAACTGCTGAAAATGCTTTTTTGGTTCACGGAAGTATAAACCTCCTTAACCTTTTCAACCTTGTTCAGTGCCAAATGCGAAATGAGCAAGCTGCCCGTGGATGTGCCCACAAATAGGTCGTAATTTTCGTGAAGTTCCTCTATTAAATACTGCGCTACGCCACCTGCAAAAGCGCCTTTGCTCCCACCGCCCGATATTACCAATGCTTTCATCCTTCTATAATATTTGTTTTTTTAAAGGTCAGACCTAGCTGCCAATAGGCAGAAGGAACATCCATTTAATTATTTAGCTGTTTGTTAAAAAAAATATCGTGGATGTTTCATTCCTTAATAATTGAATTTAAATAATTCGCCGCTTTTTCCGAAACCTGTCTGCCCAAAACCTTCACTTGTTCGTACTGTTTTTTATCCTGAATTACAGTATTTAAAAGCTCTTTTGAAGATTTTGCAAAACGCCAAGTGGGATGAAAGCATGCTTCTACTAAATTTTTCAACGTTTCCAAATCCCAAAGTTGAAGTTGGTTTACATATTCAAATGCCTTTTCGCGAATTTCAAAACTGTAATCCAGCGAAGTGTAATTTTTCAGCTCATTTAGATATTTTTCCTTTTCGGAATTTTCATAACCTTCTGTTATAATTGCCAAAGCCAACCACAACTGCCTGATGTTTTTATTCTGAAAACCTTCAATCCCTTTTGTTTTGTTGAGATATTCCGTCCTTTTCACAGGAAATTGTGTCCATGTTTGATACAATGCAGATTCCATAGTTACATATGAAGCATCATTTAACAAACTCTCATACTCGGTTTGAAGTTCCTTCGGAATAGTTTGCAGCGAAAGTGCCACGGCTTGCCTTACGTAGAGATTGTTGCTTTCAAAAGCAGTTTTGTACAGTGGAAGTGTTTCTGAAATTGGCTCTTCAACTAACTGGTAAACGGCTTCCTGTCCAATAAAATCGTTCGGAAACGTGAGCGCGGTTTTTAACTGAAGTTTTTTCTCTGAAAATGGAACAGCCCGAAGCGCAGAAACTTCAAAATATTTTATTATAAACGAAGATTTCAGCAAAGATTGGTATGCTTCTTCACTTTGAAAAGCACTCTGTTGCAACCAATTCTTTTCAAATTCTGAAATATCAACTTCTGAAACTGCTTTCACTTCCTTTAAAAAATCTTCTGTGGAAACATTTTTGAATTTATATTTTTCCAAATAATTCTTTATTGCGGTTTTGAAAGCTTCATCTCCAATTCGTTCCCGTAAAATATGAAGCGCCCACGCTCCTTTTTGATAAAATGTAAGTGAGCTCGCTTTTGGGTTTAAGAGCGATTCGCCCTTTCCCTCGTCGCTCGCTGCCTTTAATTGTTCCGCATTTTGATAGAGTTGCCAGTAGTAATAATCATCGCCAAAAATTTCCTTTTCAGCTAATAATGCGTAATAGGTCGCAAAACCTTCCTGCAGCCAGTGGTCCTCGCTAGCCTTTTCAGTAACCATATCTCCAAACCACTGATAAGCCAGATCATGTGCATTTACGTTTACGTAATTTCTGTCGTTAAACCCTGTGGAATCCACCATAAACGCTTCCGAAAAAAAAGTTGCGGTCGTGTTTTCCATTCCGGCATACAGAAAATCTCGAACGGGAACTTGCTTGTAGTTTTGCCAGGGATACGGCACACCGATTTCAGTTTCCAAAAAATCAAAAATTGGTTTGCCGTAGCGGTAAGTGGGTTCTACTTTTAGGGAATCTTTCGGTTTGTAGTACAATTCAAGAGGGATTCCTGAATTTGAAACCAGTTCTTTTTTGTTGAAATCGCCAATAGCGAAGGCCACCAAATAGCTGGACATGGGTTCTTTCATATCAAAATGCCAGTATTTTTGGCCATTCCTTTCTTCCGTTTTCAACAATTTTCCATTCGCAATCACATTTTCTGCCTCGGAAGAAACCACAGTTAAATCGAATTCGATTTTATCGTTTATGTCATCAATACTCGGTAACCAATGCGATGTGTATTTACCCTGTCCTTGCGTCCAAATCTCCTTATCGGGGAAATATACTGTTTGTTGCGGCACTGCTTCGTAAGTAAAAAAAGCAGTATAAGTTCTTCCCACTTCAAAATTATCCAACAACCAAATTTTATCTGTTTCTGCTTTCACAATAACTCCTTCCAGCGCAAAATTCAATACTTTCATATTTTTCGCATCCAAAAAAACAGAATCGGTTTTCTGAAGGATTTTAAAACTATATTTCACGGTCCCTTTAATTTTTTTTTTAACAGTTATAGTCGTTATAGTTGCTTCTTCCTTTAAAAAATTTACAACATCTTTCTGTTTTACTTTTGCTTAAAAACCTAATAA
>DAIQBF010000214.1:312-5681 GCA_036781305.1 Lutibacter sp. | reverse complement strand
TTAGAAGTGAAATATTAGAAGTGAAATATTAGAAGTGAAATATTAGAAGTGAAAATGAAATACGAGATATCCAATACCAGATACTAATAAACAATTCAATAAGATTTATTAAACAAATACACAATTCAACGATTACACGATTAAACAATTAACTTGAGAATACTCGACAAATACATATTAAAAAAATATTTAAGCTCATTTCTGTTGGTGTTAACTTTGTTGATTCCTATCGCCATTGCTATTGATGTCTCGGAAAAAGTCGATAAATTTTTGCGGCATGCGGATTTGTCGTTAGCAGAGATTCTTAAAGACTATTACGTAAATTTTATCATCATTTACGGCAACACATTTATGCCATTGGCATTGTTTATAGCAGTTATATTTTTTACTTCAAAACTTGCGGAAAATACCGAAATTATTGCAATCCATTCAGCTAAAATATCTTTTACAAGGTTTTTAAAGCCCTATTTTATCGGTGCCACCATTGTTACCGTAATCGCTTTATTGATGAATCATTTTGTGGTGCCTAACAGCAATAAAACATTTGAAGAATTTTACAGGACCTATTTGAAAAAAAAACAATTAAACACCAACTATTTAAGTAATATTAACTTACAATTAGGACCGAATGATTATGTTTTTTTAAAAAGTTATACGGTTGACGGTAATATAGGCTATAATTTTTCTTATGAAAAGTTTGAAGGCTTAAAACTAAAATATAAATTGATGGCTGATAATATTCGTTGGCAGGAAAAAGACAGCACTTTTCATTTAAATAACTATAAAAAAAGGCTCCTTTTAAATGATAGGGATATTATAGAATCAGGTCCAAAATTAGACACCACTTTTAGTTTTACGGCCAACGACTTAATTTATGTTGATTATATGGCCAAAGAAATGAACTCAATAAAGTTAAATGAGTTTATAAATACATCCAGAGAAAGAGGCATCAGCAATTTAAATGTTTATTTGGTTGAACTTCATAAGCGAACAAGTTTGCCTGTTTCATCCTATATATTAACATTTTTGGCAGTTTCACTGGCCTCAAAAAAACGAAGGGGAGGCATGGGCATAAATTTAGCTATTGGGATTTCTCTCATGTTTGTTTATGTATTTTTATTAAAAATTGCTGAAGTATTGGGTGCAGGAGCCGATGCAAATTCACTCTTTGTGGTTTGGCTGCCAAATATTGCATTTGGATCTTTAGCAATATATTTATACCTTAAGAATGCCAAAAACTGAGCTAAAAAACTACCTGCATCTCCATTTACTGGTATTTATTTGGGGATTTACCGCAATTTTAGGGGCTTTAATTAGTATTGACGCCATTCCTTTAGTTTGGTACAGAATGCTCTTCGCCGTAATCTTTGTGTTTGTTTATTTTGTAATTAAAAAAAAATCTTTAAAGGTAGGGCCAAAAGTATTATTGAAATTTTTTGTCGGCGGCGTTATCATTGCCGTCCATTGGATCTTTTTTTTCTCTGCAATAAAGGTCGCCAATGTTTCCGTTGCCTTAATTGCCTTGAGTACAGGCGCTTTATTCACTTCATTCATAGAACCTCTATTTTTCAGAAGAAGAATTAATTTCCTTGAATTGCTATTTGGATTAATTGTTATCTCTGGCTTATATTTAATTTTAAATGTTGAAGGAGATTATACGCTAGGCATTATTTATGCCTTAATCGCCTCTTTTTTATCGGCCTTATTCACAGTCCTTAACGGCTTATATGTAAGAAAACATACCGCTGAAGTAATTTCATTTTATCAAATGTTATTTGGTGTCGGATTCATAACAATCTATATTTTTGCCACAACAGGCTTTACTTTTGAACAATTTGCCTTAAAATCTTCGGATCTTATTTATTTGCTGATATTAGGCAGTATTTGCACAGCTTACGCATTTATTGTTTCAGTAAAAATAATGAAGCATTTAACACCTTATACGGTTATACTTACCTTAAACCTGGAACCTGTTTACGGAATCATTTTAGCGGTAATTATTTTTGGCGAAAAAGAAAAAATGAGTGCGATGTTTTATGTTGGTGGTGCCATAATTTTATTGATCGTTATCATCAACGGAATTTTAAAAAATAAAAAAAAGACTATAATTTAACTTTCTAAAATTGATTAGTTGTTATATTTGTAGTTCAACCAAACTTTAAAATATGGAATATTTAGATTTTGAATTGCCAATTAAAGAATTAGAAGAACAATATGATAAATGTGTCTTAATTGGAAAAGAAAGTGATGTTGATATGACCGAAAGTTGTAAGAACATTGAAAAAAAATTACTGAAAACCAAAAATGAAATATATAAAAACCTAACTGCTTGGCAACGAGTGCAACTTTCTCGCCATCCAAGAAGACCTTACACTTTAGATCATATCAATGCACTTGCCGGAGAAACTTTTATGGAACTGCACGGTGACCGCACCTTTAGAGATGACAAAGCCATGGTAGGCGGATTGGGAAAAATAGGAAACCAATCGTTTATGTTTATTGGGCAACAAAAAGGTTACAATACAAAAACGCGCCAATACAGAAATTTTGGAATGTCAAATCCTGAAGGATACAGAAAAGCATTGCGATTGATGAAAATGGCCGAAAAATTCAGCATTCCTGTAGTTACTTTTCTAGATACACCCGGCGCTTATCCGGGATTGGAAGCGGAAGAGCGTGGACAAGGTGAAGCCATCGCGCGAAATATTTTAGAAATGACCCGTTTAAAAACGCCCATTATTACTGTTGTAATTGGTGAAGGTGCTTCAGGCGGCGCTGTTGGAATTGGTGTTGGAGACAGGGTTTATATGATGGAAAATACATGGTACAGCGTTATCTCCCCTGAGTCATGCTCCTCTATTTTATGGCGAAGCTGGGAACACAAAGAAGAAGCCGCAGAAGCTTTAAAATTGACTGCGGAAGACATGAAAAAGCAAAAACTGATTGACGGAATTATTAAAGAACCTCTTGGTGGAGCACATTTTGACAGAGAGGCAGCATTTATAGAAGTTGAAAAAACAATTTTAAAAGCCTTTGGTGAACTAAAAAAACTATCTCCTGAAGAACTCGTAAAAAAACGAATGGAGAAATATGCCAATATGGGTGTTTTTAAAGGGTAGTTTTTTGAGTTGCGAGTTGTGAGTTTTTTGTGTTGAGTTTTTAGTAATAAGCTTTAAGTTATAAGTGTGTTTTTTTATTGAAAACTTAAAACACGATTAAACAGTTAAACAATTAAACAGTTATCAACTTTAGACTTTGATATGTATATTCTTTCGCCGCAACAAACTGCAAAAGCAGACAAAGCAACCATTGAGAATAAAGGAATAACTTCTCTCGATTTAATGGAAACTGCCGCCACAAATTGCTTTCAATGGCTTCATAACAAACTACAAGGAGGCAATATTCAAATTCATGTATTTTGCGGTATTGGAAATAATGGCGGGGATGGTTTGGTCATTGCACGACATTTGCACAAACATAACTATAAGGTAATTTGTCATATTGTCAATTTTAGCGAAACCCGAACCGAAGAATTTAAAGTTAATTACAAAAGAATAAAAGAAATTGGATTAACCCCAATCGACATAAAAAGCAAAAACGACTTTCCTGAAATTAATGTTGATGACATTGTGGTTGATGCTATTTTCGGAAATGGCCTTAATAGAAATCCGGAAAGTTTTACCAAAGAATTAATTCAATACCTTAATGGTAAAAAGGCTTTTACTCTGGCTATTGATATTCCTTCGGGATTGTTTGGCGACAAATCGGTTACTGATCCTTCTGCTATATTAAAATCGAGCCATATACTTACTTTTCAAACACCAAAATTGGCTCTCTTGTTACCGGAAAATAAAGATTATGTAAATACGTGGGAGGTTATAGATATTGGTTTAGATCAAAATTTTATTGAAAGTTTAAAACCCAAAACCCACTATATCACAAAAACTGACATTATTCCTTTGTACAAAACCCGCAATAAATGGGATCACAAAGGAACTTATGGACATTCGCTTATTATTGGCGGAAGTTATGGTAAAATGGGTGCAGTTACTTTGGCTTCCAAAGCAGCCTTAAAAATTGGAAGCGGATTGGTTTCTGCCTATATTCCCAAATGTGGTTATGAAATTTTACAAATTTCAGTACCTGAAGTTATGGTTGAAGTTGACACCGATTCGACATTGACTTATTTTAATTTTAAAACAAACCCAAATGTTATTGGCATTGGTCCGGGAATGGGAACTGCGGAAAAAACAGCACAAGGATTTGAAAGCTTTATCAAAGAAAATAAACTGCCATTGGTTATTGATGCCGACGGACTTAATTTGCTTTCCAAAAACCAATTATTGCTCAGCTATTTGCCGAAAGATACCATTTTAACACCACATCCAAAAGAACTGGAACGATTAATTGGCCCTTGGAAAAACGATTATGAAAAACTTGAAAAAGTATCGGAATTTTCCAAAAAATATACAGCAATCGTGGTTATAAAAGGTGCAAATACCGTTACTATCCAAGATAAAAATATGTATTTCAATTCAACGGGGAATCCGGCATTGGCAACCGGAGGAAGCGGCGATGTGCTGACAGGTATCATTACCGGACTTATTGCCCAAGGCTATAAGCCCCTAAATGCTGCAATTTTTGGTGTTTACCTGCATGGTAAAACCGCTGATATCGCTCTTCCTAAAACTGGTTATGAAACGTTTACGGCAAGCACTATTTTTGAGTACTTAGCAGATGCTCTTTTAGAAGTTTCCAAAAAAAAAGGAGCTTGAAAAAATCCTGTAAAAACAGGCTCTTTAATACTTTATTTCAATATTTTAAACCAAATTGTATCCATCGCTGGTGTGAGCGTCACGCTCGTACCCAATAATACAAGTAACCTGTTTTTTGGAAGCTTATGCACAATTTCAAATAAGTAAAGAAAATAAAAAATACCGTAAATTACTTGCAGTCACGAGCGGGACGCTTGTGCTAGCGGCGAAAAAAGAGACGTAAAAAAAACTTGTAAAAACAGGCTCTTTAATACTTTATTTCAATATTTTAAACCAAATTGTATCCATCGCTGGTGTGAGCGTCACGCTCGTACCCAATAATACAAGTAACCTGTTTTTTGGAAGCTTATGCACAATTTCAAATAAGTAAAGAAAATAAAAAATACCGTAAATTACTTGCAGTCACGAGCGGGACGCTCGCGCTAGCGGCGAAAAAAGAGATGTAAAAAAACCTGTAAAAACAGGCTCTTTAATACTTTATTTTAAATATTACCTTTAATATTTATAAACCATTGCGTTTATATTCCCATCGCTGGTGCGAGCGTCACGCTCGTACCCAATAATACAAGTAACCTGTTTTTTGGAAGCTTATGC
>DAIQBF010000214.1:0-212 GCA_036781305.1 Lutibacter sp. | reverse complement strand
TAAGTAAAGAAAATAAAAAATACCGTAAATTACTTGCAGTCACGAGCGGGACGCTTGTGCTAGCGGCGAAAAAAGAGACGTAAAAAAAACTTGTAAAAACAGGCTCTTTAATACTTTATTTCAATATTTTAAACCAAATTGTATCCATCGCTGGTGTGAGCGTCACGCTCGTACCCAATAATACAAGTAACCTGTTTTTTGGAAGCTTATGC
>DAIQBF010000213.1:3494-5703 GCA_036781305.1 Lutibacter sp. | reverse complement strand
GATTAATGGCGAACTGCAGCTGTACCAATAAAAAATAAAATGTAAACAGATGAAAAACGTAATAATTACAGGAACAAGTCGTGGAATTGGTTTTGAACTGGCACAATTATTTGCCAAAAACAACTATCAGGTTTTGGCCTTGTCGAGAAATTCAGCAACATTAGAAAAGCTGAACCTGAAAAATATCACTACAATTTCCGTGGATTTATCAATTGAAAACGACTTAAAAAAGGTGACAGATTTTGTCAGCAAAAACTGGAAGGAAGTTGATGTTTTAATCAATAATGCAGGAAAATTGATCAACAAACCCTTTAAAAATTTAACTTCAGAAGATTTTTTAGAAGTTTATAAAGTCAATGTTTTTGCCGTTGCTGAACTTACACGATTGCTTATTCCCTATTTAAAAAAAGGAAGTCACGTGGTAAATATTAGCAGTATTGGCGGTATTCAAGGAAGTGTAAAGTTTCCCGGATTGGCAGCGTACAGTTCTTCAAAAGGCGCTTTATTAACGTTGACAGAAGTGTTGGCGGAAGAATATAAGGAACAGCAAATTTCATTTAATGCATTGGCTTTGGGCGCTGTGCAGACAGAAATGCTGGAAGAAGCTTTTCCCGGTTACAACGCTTCAGTTTCTGCGGATGAAATGGCCGATTATATTTATAATTTTGCCTTGACCGGAAATAAATATTACAACGGAAAAATTTTACAGGTTTCTTCAACAACCCCTTAAAATCTATGAAAATACTTTCAAAATACATCCCTGAAAATTCGGTTGATTTGGTTGAAGAAATTTTAAAAAGCCATCCCATTCATATCAAAATTGTTAACAACAGAGCTACAAAACACGGCGATTTTAAAAGAAAACGCAATGGAGATTTTCAAATTACCTTAAACAATACCTTAAATCGATACCAATTTTTATTTACGCTAGTTCACGAATTGGCGCATTGAGTCACTTTCAAAAAGCACAAAAGGGTAAAACCGCACGGAATAGAATGGAAACAAAATTTTCAATATTTAATGTTGCCCTTTTTACAGCCAACTATTTATCCGTCGCACCTGCTTCCCCATTTGGCAAACTACCTTAAAAATCCGAAAGCAAGCACCGGAGCCGACGTAAATTTGACACGTGCATTAAATGAATACAATGAAAAGTCGGGAAAGAGTTTTATCTTTGAGCTGGAAAACGGAAGTTTTTTTAGCTTCAACAACAAAGCATTTAAAAAAGGAGTAAAAAGAAGAACGCGTTTTGAATGTGTTGAAATGGCCAGTAAAAAAGTTTATTTATTCAATCCAAATGCGGAAGTGGAACCTCTTATTGGACATTAAAAAAATCATTTCCAAATAAAGGCAATGATAATCCGTATTTTTGACCTATAAATTTTACTGATATGAATAAGAATTATTATACCGTAATTATGGCCGGTGGTGTCGGTTCCAGGTTTTGGCCTATGAGCACAGAACAGTTTCCCAAACAATTTCATGATATGCTGGGAACCGGAAGCACATTAATCCAAAAAACAGTTAGCCGATTTGAAAAAATAATTCCTTCCGAAAATATTTTAATTGCCACCAACAAAAAATATGAAAAATTAGTTTTTGGGCAACTTCCAAAAATTTCATCGAAACAATTGTTGTTAGAGCCAGCAATGCGAAATACAGCACCATGCATTTTATATAGCGCTTTTAAAATTTATAATGAAAATCCGGATGGCATTATGGTTGTTGCGCCATCAGACCATTGGATTGAAGACGAAAATGAATTTTTGAAAAACATTAAAACGGCCGTTGATTTCTGCGAAAAAAATGACGCGCTGTTAACGCTTGGCATCCAACCAACAAGCCCAAATACCGGTTATGGATATATTCAATTTGAAAATTCAGAAAATGCTCTTAAAAAAGTTAAAAAATTTACTGAAAAACCCAATATAGAAAAGGCAAAACAATTTTTGGAAAGTGGGGATTACCTATGGAATGCAGGTATTTTTGTTTGGAGCGTAAAAAGCATTTTAAAAGCTTTTAAGATACATTTGCCTGAAATGCACACATTGTTTTCAAAAGGTGAAAAGGAATACAACACTGCCGTAGAAACTCAATTTATTGATGCCAATTACACTTTTTCACAAAATATCTCCATTGATTTCGGTATCATGGAAAAAGCGGCCAATGTATTTGTTTTGCCGGTAAATTTTGCCTGGAATGATTTGGG
>DAIQBF010000213.1:0-3484 GCA_036781305.1 Lutibacter sp. | reverse complement strand
GGGAACCTGGAGTTCATTATACGCAGAATTAAAAAAAGATTCCAACCAAAATACCACTTTGGGCGGCAGCGTTATTTACATAGATTCATGCAATAATATCGTAAAAACACAATCCAAAAAACGCGTTGTAATACAAGGTTTAAATGATTACATTGTGGTAGAAAAAGATGATGTGATTCTTATTTGCCCAAAAAACAAAGAACAAGAAATAAAACAAATCACATCCGCGGTAAAAATTGAATTTGGTGAGGATTTTGTTTAAATTAATAAGGTATGGAAAAAAAAACTGATAATAAGCCAAAGGAAGATAATAAGTTAGATTTACCTCCTAATGTAAACAAGTTACAGTTGGCTTGGGCAGTGCTAAAACAATTTTTATTTGAACTGCTAGACATTAAACATGGCACAGACAAAAAAGCAACCATAGAGGATATAAAAGAAAATATCTCTATGAAAGGCCATACTGCCTGGGTATTGGTTTTTTCCATTTTAATTGCTTCAATTGGTTTAAATATCAGTTCGCCTGCAGTTGTTATTGGTGCCATGCTTATCTCTCCCTTAATGGGGCCTATTTTAGGGGTTGGTTTGTCAATTGGCATCAATGATATTGACACTTTAAGACGTTCATTTGTAAACTTGGGTGTTATGGTAGGATTAAGCTTAATAACTTCATTCCTGTTCTTTTTAATTCCAATATTCAGAAATGAAACGCCTGAACTTTTAGCAAGAACGGCACCGGACGTTCGCGATGTATTTATTGCCATTGCAGGTGGTTTGGCACTGATAATCGCTTTAAGCAGAAGAAGTAAACAAACCAATACCATAGCGGGTGTAGCTATTGCCACCGCCTTAATGCCTCCACTTTGTACCGCCGGATATGGACTTGCAATAGGCAATTTAAGCTATTTTGGCGGTGCTATGTTTTTATTTACCATCAACACCATATTTATTGCATTGGCCGCTTTTGCAATTGTGAAGTATTTACATTTCCCTATGGTTAAATATCTAAATTCCGCTAAAAGAAAACGGATAGCCCAGATGGCTTCTATTATTGCATTTTTAGTGTTTGCGGGAAGCATATATCTATTTTTTAATTTATTCAAAATAAATCAATTTAAACAATCTGCAGAAAATTTAATAACAGATATTAAAAAGAGCGGGATTAGCATTATTGATGAAAAAGATGAAGACTTGGATTATAAATCCAATAGCGTAAAAATTTATGTGTATGGAAAAAAACTTTCTTCTGAAGAAATTAATTACTGGACAGCAAAACTTCATAAATATGGCCTTAAAGACACAAAATTAATTGTTGAACAAGGCGTTGATTCAGATTTGATGCACGAGGTTGAAAACTTGACTGAATTGTACAGAAAAAATCAAATATTAATTAGCTCAAGAGATGAATCATTAAAAGAGAAAGAAGATAAAATTAAACTTTTAGAAACTGAATTGAGTAAATATTACAACAGCCAAATACCTTTTGTGCAAATTAGTAAAGAGGCCCAAATCAATTATAGCGGTTTAAAGCAATTAAGCTACGCCAACCTGATTAAAACCAATTTTAGCACTGTAGATACCATTCCCATATTTAATGCGGAATGGGACGCCGGTGTTTCAAATAAATCACAGGAAGAAATTAGATTGAAAAAGTGGCTTAAAACACGATTAAATTTAGATACGCTGATTGTTAACAATCGTTAAAAATTGACAATTAATTTAAATAAAAAAGCCCCAAACAAATATGTTTGGGGCTTTTGTGGTGAGAGAAGGATTCGAACCTTCGAAGCTTGCGCAGCAGATTTACAGTCTGCCCTCGTTGGCCACTTGAGTATCTCACCAAAATTTTAAATTAAAAAGCTCCCCTATTTTGAGAAGCTTTTTGTGACCGGGCTGGGGCTCGAACCCAGGACCACCTCCTTAAAAGGGAGGTGCTCTACCAACTGAGCTACCAGGTCAATCTCTTTCTTTTTAGCGGGTGCAAATATAATGGTATATTTAATAAAAACAAACTTCTTAACTACTTTGTTTCTTTTAAATGAACCTCTCTTACTTTTCTAAATAGATTAGAGGAATACACGAAATTTACAATTGCCTCATTTTCAGTTTTAAATATCTCCTTATTTGTTCCTTCCCACTCTTTTACACCATCTTTTAAAAAAATAATTTTTTCGCCTATTTCCATTACAGAATTCATATCGTGGGAGTTTATCACTGTAATTATTTGATATTCTTCCGTAATTTCTTTAATTAAATTATCGATTACCGTTGCCGTATTTGGGTCTAAACCTGAATTGGGCTCATCACAAAATAAGTACTTTGGATTCATCACAATGGCTCTGGCAATGGATACTCTCTTTTGCATCCCACCAGACAATTCAGCCGGGAATTTTTTATTTGCATTATCCAAATTAACCCTTTTCAACACAAAATTTACACGATCAAGCATTTCTTCAAAGGATTGATCCGTAAACATTTTAAGCGGAAACATGATGTTTTCTTCAACAGTTAAAGAATCGTACAACGCTCCACCCTGAAAAACCATTCCAATCTCTTGCCTTAACAGCCTTTGTTCTTTAATATCAAGTTCCTTCTGTTTTCTTCCATCAAAAGAAATAATCCCGCTATCAGGAATGTGCAATCCGACCAAGCATTTTAAAAAAACCGTTTTACCAGACCCACTCTGGCCAATAATCATATTGGTTATGCCCTTTTCAAAAGTTGTTGAAATTCCTTTTAAAACCGGTATGCCCTTAAATTCTTTATATAAATCTACAACTTCAATCATTTAGGCTAAAAGCATTTGGGTTAAAAAATAATTCAATAAAATAATAACGACACTGGTCCAAACTACCGCTTGTGTGCTTGCCCTGCCAACTTCCAATGAGCCACCTTTAACATAATATCCGTGGTAAGCCGGTATGGTTGCAATTACAAATGCAAAAACAACTGTTTTTATTAAAGCATATTTTATATAATAAGGATCAAAATCAAGCCGAATACCGTAAATATAATCTTCACTATAAAATAAATCTGTTAAAGTACCTGCAAAATATCCACCTAAAATACCTAAAAACATGGCTAAAGATATTAACAATGGGTAAAAAAATATGGTTGCAATAATCTTAGGGAGCACCAAATAATTTAAAGAATTGATACCCATTACTTCCAAGGCATCAATTTGTTCAGTAACACGCATGGTACCAATACTTGAAGAGATATAAGACCCTACTTTTCCAGCCAAAATAATACTCATAAACGTTGGGGCAAATTCTAAAACCATAGAACGCATAGTCGCAAAACCTATTAAGTATTTCGGAATAAAAGGACTATCAACATTTAAAGCAGTTTGAATAGCCACAACACCGCCCACAAAAAAAGAAATAAATGCGATGATTCCCAGAGATTTAAGTCCTAGATCTTCAATTTCCCTAAACAACATTTCTCTAAAAACCGACCATTTTTGAGGTTTTCTAAAAACTTG
>DAIQBF010000212.1:0-5705 GCA_036781305.1 Lutibacter sp. | reverse complement strand
ATGATTCTGTTGTAGGCGTTTCATCTGTTTAATTTTTATTTTTTTGTTGGTACAGCTGCTGTTCGCCATTAATCATTCCTCTGTGTATCAAAATTTGTTATGCTCGTTTCATTTATAAAAAATATAAATTAAGGTCGAACTGCAAAAATACCATTTTGCAGTGTAGTAATTAAACAAACCGTCATTTTTTTTACTATAATGTTTTCGTAAAATAAAAGGAAGCATAATAATTTTTTATTATATGCAAGCTATGATTCAAAATTAATTCAAAAAAAATCATTTTAGACAATATTTTTGAAGTATAACAGTTATATTTACCATAATTAAAGATGACACTTCAGTTGTGGGGACGACAAAGTCTTTAATTTATTTTTGAAGTAAATTTTCTGATTGATTATAAAAGAAAAATTATAATAATATACTACAGTTGTGGGGACTACAAATATTATTGCTTTTATAAACATTATCAGAAATAAAAAGTCTCGAGATTTCTCGAGACTTTTTTAATTGACACATATATTGCTTAATTATTCTTCCATATAATCTTCAATAGGATTGCAAGTACAAACTAAGTTTCTGTCCCCAAAAGCATCATTAACCCTTGCCACAGCCGGCCAGAATTTATTTTCTCTTATGTGAGCAAGCGGAAAAGCAGCCTGCTCGCGCGTGTAAGAATTATTCCATTCATTTGCGGTAATAACACTTTCGGTATGAGGGGCATTTTTTAACATTGGAATTAAAACGCCATCATTGTCCATAATTTCACTTTTAATGCTGATAAGCGTGTCGCAAAAACGATCCAATTCTTGTTTTCCCTCGCTTTCTGTAGGTTCAATCATTAAAGTGTCATGAACAGGGAAAGAAAGTGTTGGCGCGTGATAACCATAATCCATCAATCGTTTTGAAATATCCGTAACATCGGCTCCAAAGTTTTTATAATCTCTAAAGTCAACAATCATTTCGTGTGCTGAAAATCCATTTTCTCCAGTATATAAAATTTTAAAATGTTGCTCTAATCTTGATTTCATATAGTTGGCATTTAAAATAGCGTATATGGTTGCTTGTTTTAATCCGTTTGTACCCAACATTTTTATGTAGCTGTAAGATATCAGCAAAACCAAAGCCGAACCCCAAGGGGCTGATGAAACGCCTGTAATTCCATGTTCCCCGCCAGTTTTAACTATTGAGTTTGAAGGTAAGAACGGTGCTAGATGTTTAGCGACACAAATAGGGCCAACTCCCGGACCTCCGCCTCCGTGAGGAATTGCGAAAGTTTTATGTAAATTTAAATGGCATACATCCGCACCAATGGTTGCCGGATTTGTCAATCCGACTTGCGCATTCATATTGGCGCCATCCATATAAACTTGTCCGCCATTTTCGTGGATAATCTTCGTAATTTCTTTTATTGAACTTTCAAAAACGCCGTGAGTGGATGGATAAGTGACCATTAAAGCAGCTAAACTGTCTTTGTACAGCAATGCTTTTTCCCGAATATCATTCACATCTATATTTCCTTGCTCATTTGTTTTGGTAACAATCACCTTAAAACCGGCCATTACTGCCGATGCAGGGTTGGTGCCATGCGCTGATGAAGGAATTAAACAAATATTTCTGTGTCCGTTTCCTTCTGACTCATGAAATGCTTTAATCACCATCAATCCTGTGTATTCTCCTTGCGCACCCGAATTTGGTTGCAATGAAGTGGCGTAAAAACCTGTTATTTCATTCAATGACCCTTCCAATCCTTTTATCATTTCCTGATAACCTTCCGCTTGTTCTATTGGCACAAATGGATGCATATTTCCCCAACTTGGAGAACTTATTGCAAACATTTCAGAAGCTGCATTTAATTTCATGGTACAAGAGCCCAATGAAATCATAGAATGTGTTAATGAAATATCCTTTCTTTCCAATTTTTTTATGAAACGCATCATTTCGGTTTCTGAATGGTAATTTTCAAAAACTTCATTTTCCATAAAAGAAGAAGTTCTTACAAATTTTGAAGGAATTGTATTTTCGGAAATTGAATTTAAAACAACTGGTTTTTTACCTTCTGCTTCGGCTAAAATGGCAAGTATTTCATTGATGTCAGCTAAATTGGTTGTTTCATTTACAGAAATACCCACTAAATTTTTTGACGGATAATAAAAGTTTATTTCATTTTTTTCTGAAATTTCTTTCACTTTGGCTGCATTAGAAACTTCAATAAGCAAGGTGTCAAAATAAGTGCTGTTCAATTGTTTTAAACCGAGATCTTTTAAACCTTTATTCAAGGTTGAAGCTAAGTTTTGAATGTTGGTTGCAATATATTTTATGCCTTTTGGTCCGTGGTAAACGCCATACATACCAGCCATTACAGCCAATAAAACCTGCGCGGTGCAAATATTTGAAGTTGCTTTTTCACGTTTTATGTGTTGTTCCCTGGTTTGTAAGGCCATACGCAAGGCGCGGTTTCCATTTTTATCTACAGAAACACCGATTATTCTCCCTGGCAAATTGCGTTTATATTCTTCTTTGGTCGCAAAATATCCTGCGTGCGGACCGCCATAACCCATCGGAATTCCAAATCTTTGGGTGGTTCCAACCACCACATCTGCACCCCATTCGCCTGGAGGCGTTAAAAGAGATAAACTCAATAAATCGGCAGCAACCGCTATTTTGGCGTCAACAACTTTTGCTTTCTCAACAAATGAAGCATAATCATAAATTTGTCCGCTTTTCCCTGGATATTGAATTAGCGCGCCAAATATTTCATTGGTAAATTCAAAATTTTCGTGATCTCCGAATACAAGTTCTATACCTAATGGAATGGATCGTGTTTTTAAAACATCCATAGTTTGTGGCAAAACCTCATTGGAAACAAAGAATTTTAACGCATTTGCGCCAATTTTTTTGCGAGATCTCGCATTGAACAGCATCAACATAGCTTCCGCAGCTGCGGTTCCTTCATCCAATAAAGAAGCATTTGCTATATTTAAACCTGTTAAATCGCTTACCATTGTTTGGTAAATAATCAATGCTTCCAGTCTTCCCTGCGAAATTTCTGCCTGATAAGGTGTATAAGAAGTGTACCAGCCCGGGTTTTCTAAGATATTTCGTTGAATGACTCCCGGAAGAATGGTTGGATGATATCCCAAACCAATATAATTTTTAAACAACTTGTTTTTGCCGGCAAGTTTTTGAATGTGCGTTAAATACTCAAACTCACTCATCGCTTTTGGCAAATTCAACTCATGAGCCAATCGAATATCTGAAGGTACTGTCTTGTCGATTAATTCATCTAACGATTGAACGCCAATAGTCGCAACCATTTCTTTCACCTCATTTTCTCGAGGTCCAATATGTCTTAAAACAAAGGAATCTGTTCTCATTTATGTTTAGGTATTTTTTATTTTAATGAGTTCAAATTTAATGAAAATTCCACAATGGGCATGCCACTCATATTACTTAATTATCATATTTTGTTAACCAATAAATTAATTTTAATGGCAAAGGCGTACTTTTGTTAGATGAAGTTGTTTAGAAAAATAGTGGTTTTTTATGTTTTTAGCAATATTCATGTGGCTTTGGCCGGATTTTCATTGACAAAAATCACGCTGATTGGCTTCGGGTTAGCAGACAATTTGACGCCGTTATTTGTGGCTTTCTCTATTCTGCTGTCCTATAATTTTATTCGGTTTTATGAAATAAAAGATGGCGGATTGAATTGGTTTAAGGACTGGTTCTTTATGTATATAAAAGAGCTATTGGCGTTAATGATTTTTTCGATTTTCGGATTGGGCTATATTTCCTTTTTTACCGAATTCAACTTAAAATCGATTTTAATACTTTTTCCCTTTGCTTTTATGACGTTTTTTTATGCTGTTCCCTTATTTAAAATAGGAAAACTGGAAGTTTCGTTCAGAAATTTCCCCATGATAAAAATTTTTAGCATTGCCATAGCCTGGGCGGGTATTTCGGTATTTTTCCCTTTGGAAGAAGTAAATTACCAATTTACTTCCGCAGTTTATCTGGAGTTTTTTCAAAGGATTTTATTCCTGCTGGCAATAACGATTCCTTTTGATATTAGAGATGTTGAGGCCGATTCAAAATCGTTAAAAACATTGCCGCAAACTTTGGGAATAACCAACTCGAAAATTTTGGGAACTTTGTGTTTGATCGGGTTTCTTTTGTTGGAAACCTTTAAAGAAAATTTTACTTATGCCGGTTTGCTTATTGTGCTGATAGTGTCAATGATTACCGCACTCTTCTTATGGTTTACTTCGTCAAAACAATCTCGATTTTATACCGGTTTTTGGGTGGAATCCGTACCCATAATTTGGTTGGGTTTGCTTGTGTGTTTTAACATTTATTTGTTTTGATAATTTAAAATATTTTGCCGGAAATGGTGGAGGCGGAAAATGGAATGTTTGTGCAAAAAGGCGGTGAAAAATTATTTCCCTTAATCTATTCCATAAAGGCAACTAAAAAATAAAAGCTTCCGAATCGGAAGCCTTTTATTGAATTATTTCTTGCGTTCTTCGCATAAAACTTAGCGAAATTTGCGGTTAACTTATTTTAAAAGTTTTTCAATTTTTTCTCTTTCTTCTTCCGCCAAAGCGCCGTCAACCAAAATTCTGCCGCTGTATTCATCTGTAATAATTTTCTTGCGACTTGAAATTTCAACTTGTCTTTGGGGTGGAATGGTGAAAAATGATCCGCCTGAAGCGCCTCGGTCAATAGAAACGACCGCCAAGCCATTTTTAACATTTGTTCTAATTCTGTTGTAGGCCGACAATAGATTGTCATCAATTAATTCGGCATATTCTTTAGATTTTAACACCAAAATATTTTCTTCCTTTTCGGTATCACTCATAATATCGTTCAACTCGGCCGCCTTATGTTTTAGCAATTCTTCCTTTCTGGCAAGGTTTTCTTTTGTGCCTTCAATAACCTCGTTTTTTTGCTCAATTTTCGCTCTGTACTCTTTAATTCTTTTTTCGGCCAATTCAATTTCGAGTTCTTGAAATTCGGTTTCTTTGCTGATTGAATTGAATTCTCTGTTGTTGCGAACTTTCTTTTGTTGTTCTGTATATTTTTTAACCAAAGTGTTTGCTCCGTCAATCACCAGCTTTTTATCGGTAATTTCTTTTTTTAGTGCCTCTACTTCTTCGTCTAAATTAACAAGTCTTTTGTTTAAACCAATAACTTCATCTTCTAAATCTTCAACTTCTAAAGGTAATTCACCTCTTACGCTTTTAATTTCATCAATTCTTGAATCAATTAATTGCAAATCATACAGAGCTCTTAATTTTTCTTCAACAGTAACTTCTTTGCTTTTAGCCATATTATAAGTAATAAATTGGATTTGTGTTCTTTTGCGATAAAACGATTGCAAAATTAGGAAATTTTTTTGTAAGTATGTCAACTAAAAGATTTTTTGTGAATTGTTCACTTTCGTAGTGTCCAATATCTGCAACAATCAGTTTGTTTTCGGCTTTGTAAAACTCGTGGTATTTGAGGTCGGCCGTCACATAAATGTCGGCACGGGCTTCAATGGCTTTTTCGATGGCAAAACTTCCGGAGCCCCCCAAAACCGCCACTTTTTTAATGGGTTTACCCAACAATTCCGAATGGCGAATGCCTTTTGAATTCATGGTGTTTTTTAAGAAATTTAAGAAATCAATTTCGCTTATTTCTTCTTCCAATTCACCTATCATTCC
>DAIQBF010000211.1:0-5754 GCA_036781305.1 Lutibacter sp. | reverse complement strand
ACAAAAACTAATAAATTGTTAGTTTTAAAAAATCTTTTTCAGCAAACCCTAAGTAATGTTTTTGCAATTACCAAATATAGCGGTTTAGACCCTGAAGTAAATTACTTTGGCGGCAGCAACTTTAGTCAAGGATGGGATTCTGCAAGATACCCTCCTTCAAGAACTTTTACACTTGGTATTAACCTTAGCTTATAAAATCATAAAATAATGAAACAATTTAAATATAAAATAGTATCACTTCTACTAATAATAGTAGCTTTCTTTGTCACTTCTTGTGAATTAACTGATGTTACAGACATAGATCCCGTATATAAGATTTCTGAAAATAACGTAATTACAAATTTAAACCAAGCACAAACGGTATTAGACGGTACTTATGGGGTATTAATTGATGGTGAAGCTTTTGTAACAGACTTACCTGCTTTAACTTCGATGATGGGATTATCAATGAAACCAGGTGTCTATGGAAACAAGTTTGAGAATCAATTTTTTCAAAATAGTGTTAATAGTGAAAATTATCGTTTAGATGTTATTTATCTAAAACTTTATCTGCTTATAAATAATGCAAACCATGTTATTTCAAAAACGGCTAAGCTTGAAACCACTAATCCTAGAAAACAAGAGATTATTGCGGAAGCAAAAATATTAAGAGGTTTAGCTCATTTTTACTTGTTAAGACTTTGGGGAGAGTTTTATGATACTAGTTCTAATAACGGTATTATACTACAATTAGAACCTGTTTCTAGTGTAGATCCTAAGCCAAAATCTACAGTTTCAGAAGCATATAGCGCTATCTTAGAAGATTTAGAGTATGGTATTCAATATGGTCCTGATTTTAATGATGCATTATATACTTCAAACTTATTAGCGAAAGCATTAAAAAGTAAAGTATTACTATACAAAAAAGACTATAGTGCAGCTGCTCAATTAGCTTTAGAAGTACTAGATTCAAATGAGCGAACTTTAGAAACAAATTTTGGAGACATCTTTACAAAAAAAACTACGAACCCAAATGAAGTATTATTTTTAACTCCATTTGATAATGAAAATGATAGAAATAATAAGACGTTCTTTGATATGCTTATTTATACATTATCAGATTATTATGTAACTAATTTAACTGCTGACACTAGAAAATCTGCAGCTATTAGTACTAATCCTTATTTTGGTACCCCAAGAAATAATAAGTTTGTAGATCCAACGAACATGCAAGGCCCTGACACAGAATATGTTTTGCGTTTAGGCGAGGTGTATCTTATTTATGCTGAAGCTGTTTTAAGAGGTAATGATGATATCATTAAATCTCAAGATGCTTTAAATAAAATTCGTGTTAGAGTTGGTAAAACACTTTTATCTATTTCTGATAAGGAAATCCTTTTAAAAGAAATTAGAAATGAAAAATTTTTAGAATTAGGCGCTGAAAGTGGTGAAGATTGGTTTGACTTAGTAAGATATTACAAAGAAGGAACTATTGACATAAACGATTACAAGCCTCTTGCTTCAGACTCCAAATTAATTTTACCATTTCCTTTCAAAACAGTATTGGCCTCAAATAATATTCTGATCCAAAACACAGGGTATTAATCAGTCTGCTCTTTTGGACAAAATTAGTAATATTGGAAGTTGTGATTTACAAGGGTTGAGCTTATCATTCAACCTTTGTAAAAAACAACAGGGAGTATCATTTAATCAACGTATAGAACACTTAAAACCAATATATAATTTCACAAAATAATTATGAAAAAAATCACACTATTTATCATTTTAGGAATACTGTTTAACTGTCAGGCCAAAACATCGCAAGATTCAAAATTATGTGCCCTAGATTTAAATTTAAATGTAGGAGAATATACCAAGGATGGCAAATGGACTATAGTTTTAAATAAAGTAATTAAAAATGGAGGTTATATAGAAGAAACACATAATATTACTCCGGATAATAGTGGAAATGCGACAGTTCCTTTGGTATTGGGGGATTTCAATATTGTATCCTTAACCTTTCAGTATGCAAATGATTTAAAGCCATGGCGAAATAGCCAGCAATTATTTTTGAAAAATAATAAAAGTCAAATTTCGCTCTCCTGTTTTGTGGTTGATCGTACGTTAAAAATTGACTCAAAAGATTTAAATGATGAGGATAATATAGCTTTCAATTCTTTTTATGAACAGCTCAATGAGATTAGAAAAGAACCAGGAGGATATAGCAGAACGGGTTCAGATGCGGAGAAATTTGCAGTCCGATTGATGGAATTTACAAATAACTTCATTGGCAACCACAGCTCAATCGATGAAACGCTTAAAAAATATTTAAAAATTGAAGGATATAATCAATCACTTTTCAGGGACAGCCAAATGGCGAATAGTCTCATTTTCGATGGGAACTTTTATGATTTGTATGATTCAGAACTAATACTTTTTGATAACATATCACAAATAATATTAAAACAACACATTGATAAAAGTTTAACTCGAGATGAAAATAGTCAAATAGGCGATCTTGAAAATAAAATCAACTTTATTAATGAAAAACTATCAAATCCTTTTGTAAAGGAAGCCATAATAACTAGATATCTTCAAAGTTTTAGAAGCAACTATATCTTCAAAGGCGAAAATTTTCAGTCAGATTTACATCAATTTAAGGTTTTCGTTAAAAACATAAATAATATTGAACAGAGAAATAAATTAGTAGCGTTATTTGAGAAAACCGCGCTTACGAAAATAGGAGCCAATTTTCCTTCTATTGAACTTAAGGATACGGAAGGAAATGTCTTAAAATCGAAATCTTTGTTTAGTGATAACAAGTACGTTTATATAGACATTTGGGCTTCATGGTGTGTCCCTTGTATAAAAGAAATACCAGCGTTAAAAGAACTTGAAAAAGAATATGCAAATAAAAACATTAAGTTCGTGAGCATCTCTATTGATTCTAAACCTGAGGCTTGGAATAAAGCTTTAAAAAACCAAGACCTACTTGGTCATCAATTTCTTGACCAAGCCAACCAAATCGGTGAAATATTATCGATTCAAGGAATCCCAAGGTTTTTGTTCTATGACTCAAAAGGAAAGCTAATTTCCATCGATGCGCCGAGACCAAGTTCTCCTGAAATAAGAATTATGTTAAATGAACATTTATAGCCTTTTATTATACCTGCCAAATTTTTTATAGTATAAGATTATTCTCTTTCCTAGTAACGGACTAAATAAATAGTTTAAAGATTGTATTGTTAAAATATTATATAAAAAAGATTGTGATGTGATAAATAGTTAAAAAATAAATACTTATCAGTACGGTACTTTAGGTTTTAAATTTAATAACAGAATGTATGCTTTCAACTTTTATAGTTGATAAAAGATAAAAACAATAAATAATCAATAAAACTCTGGAGTTCAATTATTAGCTGACAAGGATTCTAAATCAAAATTTTATCAGGACTATGCAATAAAAGGAATTCCACGATTTATAATGATTGTTCCAAATGGAAATATTGTAGATGCAAATGCACCAAGACCTTCAGACGAAAAGTTGATTGAATTGTTTGATAAATTAGGAATCAAATAACTATATAAAGAGAACACATTAAGAAAGTTATTTATAGGTACTTGAAATTCAAAATAATAATTTTGTTTTCATTTTTGTTTGATTTGAATTATGTTAATAAGCACTAGTTTCTTGAAGCTAGTGCTTTTAATTAAATTATAAAATACCGAAAGAAGTTAAATTGGCAATTTGGAATATGTAGCATAGGTCTTTGAATAGTTGTCCGCCTTTTTGTTGAAAATCCATTTATCTTTTTTGCGTCATGAATGTTTGTTAAATAAGTAGTTAAATAATTATTAAGTTTTATTTAACACCTCATAAATAAGGGGAAGCACAAAATCAAACGACTTAGTAACAATTATCAACTTAATTAAAAAATATTTTCAAACACCTTTTTATTAATAATCAACTTCAGTTTAATTTTAATTAGTTTAAATTTTAAATGAGCCCTTACCAATAGATCAAAGTATTAAGTAAGACGTTTTGCCAAATGAGCTGACTTATTCAATAAATTAAAAAAGAGAAAGGCAAAAAAGGTTATTCGTATGAATAATCCTTTTAAAAAAATAAAGGACACCTATTTTAATCAATGAAATTAGCATTTAGAGTTTTATTCCATAACAAGAAATCAAAAAAATTATTACTTTTTTAACAGTTTGTTAACAGGGGTTAATACTAAATAAATACACTATATAATAGTAACAATCCATAACCTTAGAAAGACAATGATCAGTAAAACAACATTTAAAACGATTGCTATTTTATTTTTAACAGTAGTTTCTTTCCAAAATATTAGCGCGCAAGAGCTAGTGTCAAAGTTCACTAAAGTTCAAGAATTAAGCGGCATTGAAGAATACCTTTATGAACCCAATGGAATGAACATATTATTAGTTCAGGATAATTCTGCACCTGTCGTAACGGTACAAATAGTATATCATGTAGGTTCTAAACACGAAGTTCCGGGAAATACAGGTTCAACCCATTTACTGGAACACTTAAATTTTAAAGGCACCCCAACATTTAATAAAAGGAATGGAAACGCCATTTTTAGTGTGTTACAAGGGATGGGAGCTCAAATGAATGCAACAACTTGGAATGATAGAACCAACTATTATGAAACCATACCTAGTGATAAAATAGAGACAGCCCTTCATATAGAATCGGATAGAATGCGTAATTCTTTGTTGTTAAAAGAAGACAAAGATGCAGAAATGACCGTAGTTCGTAACGAGTTTGAACGTGGTGAGAATAATCCTAGCAGCTTATTAAACAAGGAAATTTGGGCAACTGCTTATATGGCCCATCCTTACCATCATAGTACTATTGGTTGGCGTTCGGATATTGAAAATATGCCCATTGAAGTCCTAAGAAAATTTTACAATACATACTATTGGCCAGATAATGCCACATTGACCATTATTGGTGATTTTCAAAAAGACAATCTTTTTAACCTTGTTGATAAATATTTTGGCAAAATCACAAAGGCACCGCATGAGATGCCTCAGCCTTATACAACGGAGCCAGAGCAATTAGGGCCAAGAAGAATTACAATCAAAAAACCAGGGCAACAAGCAATTGTGTCAATAGCTTATAAAATTCTAGGACGATTGCACAATGACTTACCGGCTTTAAATATTTTAAGTGAAATCATAGGAAGTGGTACCTCATCAGTTATTAATAAAACATTTGTTGACAATGGTATCGCTATTTTTGGATATGCCAATGCAACTAACTTCAAAGAAGTTGGTTTGTTTAATATTACCTTGGGCTTTACCCCAGATAAAAATCACGAAGACATTAATTCTCAAATGTTGGCAATGGTAGAAAAAATAAAAAAAGAGGGGGTATTACAATCAGATGTAGATCGAATTTCAGCAAAAATAAATGCACAAACCATTTTATCTAGAGATGGCTCTGGTTCTATTGCAGGCCAGCTTACCGAGGCCATTGCTGGCGGTGACTGGAGAGATTATATCACTGGAGTTGAAAGACTAAGCAAAGTGACCGCAGAAGATGTAAAACGGGTAGCAAATACTTATTTAAATGAAGACCAGAGCACCACAGGTTACTTTGTGCCTCAAATACCCGGTGCAAATCAAGAAAATGGAGTAGGCCCAGCAAACTTTACCGCCAATAACAGTAAATATTTTTACAGATCGGCTGATTTAGAAACAGGTTATTTTGAATCAAATTCTAAAAATCCAACTGCGAATCAT
>DAIQBF010000210.1:0-5757 GCA_036781305.1 Lutibacter sp. | reverse complement strand
CTTCATTTTTCTTAAAATTTAAAAAGTTACGTTAAGTCCAACAGTATATGTTTTCGGAACAGGAAATGCTCCGTATTGTACACCACCACTTTCCGGGGTATCACCACTCATACTTTTAACGTAATGCAAGTTGCTGCCTGTTACGAAAACACTAAGGTTTTTAATTATATCATTAAAATATTTTGTCGGAACGTTATAACTTAAAGTTACTTCTCTTAATGCTAAATAATCTCCTTTTTCCCAGAATTGACTGTTTGCCTCAGACTGTAAACTACCAGTTGATTCGCTGCCTCTCCAAACATTTTTGTCTCCATTAACAAAAACAAAACGCGGCCAATCAGTATTTGTATTGGTAGGTGTCCAGGAATCTAACACTTCAATTGGCTGATTTAAATTACCCTGGGTTTGTCCGTAACTTTTATTTCTGATATGATTCCAAACTAAATGACCCGTGGCAAAATCTGTTTTAACAAATAAATTGAAGTTTTTATATTTTAGACTGGTAGTCAATCCACCAATAAAATCAGGTGTGGTACGCCCTATTACTTTTCTGTCTAAACTATTAATAACTCCGTCATTATTTTGATCTACCCATTTCACATCCCCAGCCCAACGCTTATTTCGGCTAAAACCTGGCATCAATTCATCGGTTATTGCATTATCAGCATCGGCTTCAGCCTGAGTAGCATAAATATGGTCTTGTATATAAGCAACAACAAGGTCTGTACCAACGCGTTGTCCTTCTTGTAAGCCTCCAACCCATTCTTCTTTTTTGGTTTTAGGATTCCAAATAAGGCTACCTCCCTGTCTGTTTAAATCATTGGCGTTATCAGGAAGCTTTTCCACGTAATTTTTATTGGTTGTAAAAGTGGCCCCAAAATTCCATGTTAAATCATCATTTCTAATAATATCTCCATTTACCTCTAACTCAAAACCTTTGTTTCTAATGGTTCCGTTATTGGTTAATATACTGCTAAACCCTGTATAATAAGGCAATGTAAGATTCGCTAATTTATCTTTAATATCTCTTGAGTAAACGTCTGCAATAAATGTTAGCCTGTTATTAAAGAATGACACGTCCACACCAACATTTAAAGTAGTTGCTTTTTCCCACAATAAATCCATTGTTGGTAAAGTTGAGTTGGCATAACCTGTTTGTCCATTATAAACACCTTGGAATCCATAAGCCCCAAAAACTCTATAATTAACAGGTACATAAAATCCTGCGATTAGTTGAGTTCCACCCAACACATCTTGGTTACCATTAACCCCGTAACTTAATCTTGGTTTTAATTTTGTAACATATTTCCCTATGCTGGAATTGCCAAACCAATCCTCGTTATGTACATTCCAACCTAAAGACACTCCTGGAAAAAAGCCAAATTTATTATTCCCTAGCCTAGAGGATCCGTCATTTCTAAATGTTGCCCCAATTAAATATCTATTGTCATAATTATACAGCAATCTACCAAATGTAGAGGTTATTACATATTCTGTTTCAAAACTAAAAGGAATGCCATCAGCTTCCGCTCCGGCATTAAGCGTTTGAATTAAATCTGTTGGGGAGTTTCTAGTTCCCGCTGATGTTGTAAAATAATTATCCTTAAAATATTCAGCGCCAACCAAAACGTCAAAATTATGCTTGTCAATTTTTTTGGTATAATTTAAAGTACCGGTTAGCTGATTTCTTAAAGTCCTGTCCAAACTAACTGACGCCAAACGGCTTGTATTTAACGGACCTGTAGTGCTTCCTGTCCTAAAGGCTTTATCAAAACTTTCGTTATGGTTATTAACTGCGAAGTGACTTCCATCTACCGATAAGGTTAAGTCGTCCAAAAGATCCCAGTCTATCCCCACAGAAGCCGATAAACGTTGTTCTAAATTTTTATTTATAAATTTATCTTGATAATATAATGGGTTACCAAAACCTTGATTTTGCCCTGTACTATAGATATTAGATAAGGTGCCGTCAGGATTATTGTCGTAAGTTCTTGATGTACCTGCCTGACCCTGAAATCTTCTAAAAACAGTATCGTCACCTCCCAAAGGACTTAAACTTAAGTTGGAATGGGAGTATAAAACATTAGAGTTTACTTTTATCCTATCTGTGACCTTATAGGATCCACTAAACTTGCCTGAGTATCTTTTAAAACCAGATCCTAAAATTAAACCATCATTATCCAATGACCCTAAACCTAAATAATAAGTTCCATTTTCATTACCTCCGTCAAAAGATAAATATTGATCTTTTGTTACACTATTTTGATAGATACGATCACCTACTCCTTTATTGTCATAAAATAAGATTTCCTGGCTTGGATTTAAAATATCGGGAATAGAACGCCAACCCGGTTGATTCAATAAATATTGATTGGCAGGTGTTAACAATTGGGTGGTGAAAGGAGAATTGGTTGTGTTACCTCCGGTTCCCATAGCATTTGCGCCATCTAAAAAAGCGCCAAAGCCACCAGCATTATTATTAGACTCTCTATACCATCCAATACCTTGCCTGTTGTAGTTTATAAAATCCTCAGCACCAACATACTTTTGATCGTTTCTTTCATCATTACTGCTATATTTATACCTATAGTTAATGGATGACTTTCCAACCTTACCCGTTTTAGTGGTTACCAAAATAACGCCATTGGCAGATCTTGCACCATAAATAGCGGTTGCTGCTGCATCTTTTAATACTTCGATAGATTCGATATCGTCCGAATTCAAGGCATAAAAAGAACTTGGAATACCATCTACCAAAATTAAAGGAGACCCGGTACCATCAAAATTAGTGCCGCCACGCAAAATAATTTGCGGTGTAGAACCTGGTTGCCCAGTAGTGTTTGTTACCCTTAAACCGGCAATTGAACCTTGTAAGGCAGTTGCAGCGTTAGACCTGGTTGAAGTTTCCAAAACCTGCGTGTCTAATTTTGAAACTGACGTTGTTAATGTAGTTCTGGATTGTTTCCCGTAACCGGTAATTACAACCTCATTAAAAACTGAAGCGTCTTCCTTAAGTACAACATTTATAACTGTATCAGATTGCACAGTTACTTGGCTGTTTGAAAATCCAATAAAACTAAAAACCAGAATATCTCCCGATTTTGCTTCAATTGAATAATTTCCGTCAAAATCGGTTTGAGTACCAATTGATGTGCCTTTAATGATAACATTAGTTCCTGGCAAACCCATACCTGTGGCATCTGTAACGTTACCTGTTACAGTTTTTTGCTGTCCATACATACCGGCACTTAGTAAAGTTACCAGGCAGATAAATAATAAATTAAATAATTTTTTCTTCATGTTTAATTTGGTTTTATGTCTTACATAATGCAATGTTAATTAAAATAAAATTTATTACCAAATAAAATTATAACTAAATAAGTACAAATTTTCAATTATAAATCGCGATAATTTTTTATGCGCTGTTTTTCAGAAATCTAAATAATTATTCTAGAGGAGTATAATAACTTTATAAAATTTATTCTTGTAAAAAAAATTATAATTCAAAAAAATATATATATATTTGCATTATGTCATACATATAACATATGGAAATAAATAATTTAATCGCAGCAACATATGCCCCAATGAACCAAGATGGTTCATTAAACACGGGCATCATTAAAAAGTATAGTCAATTTTTGATAAACAATAAAGTTGACGGAGTTTTTATGAATGGTTCAACCGGAGATTTTGCCTCATTGTCTTCCGAAGAAAGAAAAGAGATCACATTGGCCTGGTCCCAAAATAAATCATCCAATTTATATTTAATAGACCATGTTGGCAGCACTAGTTTAAAAGTTGCCAAAGAATTGGCTTCTTATGCTTCAGATAAAGTTGATGCCATTGCGGTGTTGGCCCCTTTTTATTTTAAGTTAAACACTGTTGAAAAATTAGTGACTTATTGTAAAGAAATTGCCGCTTGCGCTCCAAATTTGCCGTTTTATTATTACCATATTCCGATTTTAAGCGGCGCCAATTTAAACATGGTCGATTTTTTAAAGATGGCCTCAAAAGAAATTCCAAATTTAGCAGGGATCAAGTTCACCAATAATAATTTAATTGATTATTTGCATTGTAAAAATTTTGAGAATGGCAAATACAATATTCTATTTGGTTTTGATGAAATTTTTCTTGCCAGTTTACCATTAGGGGCAACAGGATGGGTAGGAAGTACCTACAACCATATAGCACCGCTTTACTATAAAATAAAAGAATTATTTGAGGCAGGAAACATGAAGGAAGCTGCAGAATTACAAACCAAAGCAATTCGTTTTGTTGAAATACTCGACAGTAAAGGAGGATTTAATGGGGTGGCTAAAGGTTTTATGAAGACACTTGGCATAGATTGCGGTCCAAGTAGGTTTCCACATACCACACTTACAGATAAAGACTATGTTGAGATTAAACATGAGCTTGATAAAATTGGAGTATCTAGGTTTTTAAGTATATAATTGAGTTTTGAGTTAATTTTAAACCAGCTTTGAAGTAAATTTCTAAGTTGGTTTTTTCTTTATTTTAATACATCCATAAAAATGATTTTTGATAAAATTGAAAATGCAGACTTATACAAAGGGATAAACACTAGAATTGCAAAAGCACTGGCGTATCTTCAGGCTACAAATTTCTCCAATTTAACGCCCGGAAAATACGAAATAGACGGGGACAATATTTTTGCCATAATTAGTGAATATTTCACAAAAGATGAAAGCAAGGAATTGATGGAAGCACATTGTAGGTATATAGACATTCAATATATGGCTGAAGGTGCTGAGAACATTGGGGTCACTACCTTTACAGATCAGCAACCAGTAAAATTATATGACGAGGAGAATGACTACATGTTGTATAAGGAACCCTATACATTGACGCTTCTAAAACAAGGAATGTTTGGCATTTTTTTCCCAGACGACATCCATATGCCAGGTATTAGCACAGGCAACTCCGCAAAAGTTAAAAAAGTGGTTGTTAAGGTTAAGCTATAACTTTATTAAAAATTCTATCAAAATGAGGTTCTAAGTGTTTTCTCATGCCAATCCTAAACTTTTCTATATCATCCTGTTTCAAGTAATTAAAAAGTTCACGATGCGTTACAAACTTTTTTGAATACATATAAGTATCTGACTCAGATAATTTATGGTCGTGAACATATTGAAAAACAGGTAAAAGTATGTCCTGAAACCTTTGCAAAGTCTTATTCCCGGACATTTGATATAACTTGCCGTGAAAAGATAGTTCATTCTCTAAACTAAATACAGAAGTATCACATTTTACCAGTTCCATTTTAGTAACAATTTCTTCCAATTCAATTAAATCCTCTTCAGTTTTTCTTTCGAAAACCAAATCTATCATTCCCATTTCCAGGATTAATCGAAGTTCAAAAATATGCTTTAATGACTCATTACTCAACAATTTTGAATCGAATACTTTTTCTATATTAACAATAATATCAGGTTGCGAAAGCACCATCCCAGAATGTTTTTTAGAGGCAATCATGCCAATTGTCCTAAGTCTTGAAAAAGCTTCCCTTACAACGGTTCTGCTCACTCCCAGCGCAGTGGCGAATTCCGTTTCTTTAGGTATTGGGTCACCAATTTTAAGTTTATTTTTTTTTATATAATCGGTTAAACTTAATTCTACTTTATCAACCAAGGAATGATTTGTTAATGGAGCTATTACTAGAGGTTTTTTCATTTCCTTTTTTTCAAAACAACGTCGACGACCGCCAAAAAAAAAAAAAAAAAAAAAAAAAAAAAA
>DAIQBF010000209.1:0-5812 GCA_036781305.1 Lutibacter sp. | reverse complement strand
CCGCCTTCAATGGTGATTATTCCTTGGATTCCCTCTAAGGCATTGTCGTAAACCTCATATTTTCTTGAAGATTGATAGGAGCCTTTTGTTTGGTCGTCAACCAAAGGTCGAAGTCCGCCATACGCATGTTTTATGTCTGAATAGGATAATTTTTTTTCAAAATTCTCGTTAACTGCCTGTATAACTTCCATGAGGCTTTCTTTGGAAACTTCATAGTCATCAGGGTCTCCTTCGTATTCTTTATCTGTTGTTCCTATTAGAGAATGGTTTCTCCAAGGCATAATCATCATGTGGCCTCCATCCTTTTTTTTCAATGAAACAACATTGTTGCCCGATATTTTTTTTGTGATGATGTGGACGCCTTCAGAGCGTCTTACTTTATGGGCTGAATTTTTGCTTTTTGAAGCCATATTTAAGATTTTATCAGCCCAAGTTCCGCCGCAATTAATTATGAGACCTCCTTTTACAGTTTTGGTTTTATTTAAAATAAGGTCTTTTACCTTTACGCCCGAAATTTTATTTTCATCATCATAAACAAAAGCTTCTACAATTGCATAGTTTGATACTTTAGCGCCGTATTCAGCAGCCGATTTAATAAAAGCAAGTGTCAGTCTTTCAGGAAAAATGCTTTGGTAATCATAAAACACAGTAGCATTTCTTAAATCTTTTTTAATCAAATTGGGTTCTTGTTCAATTGTTTTTTTGAAGGAGATGGTTTTATGGTTTGGCAGTTGTTTGCTTTTGTCCCAAGTGTATTTTTTGTCGTAAGACAGCGCATCATATAAAAACATTCCGGCAGCCATTTTCCACATATTTCCTTTCCAACGTTTGTAATTTGGGAATAAAAAGGGCAAAGGATACACAAAATTTGGTGCGATATTTCCCAAAATTCTTCTTTCATGCAACGATTCCCTAACAAGTTTAAATTCCATATTTGCCAAGTATCTTAGTCCGCCGTGGATAAGTTTTGATGTAGCTGCCGAAGTTGCGCCGCCATAATCCTTTTTTTCGAAAAGCGCCACAGAAAGACCTCTTCCGGCTGCGGTGTATGCAACGGCAGCGCCTGTAATGCCGCCACCTATAATAATTACATCAAAATTAGTGTCGGTGTGTTCCTCAATATATCTTTTAAGAATCATTGGTGGCGTTTTTACAAATATAAAATAAAAAGACAGAATTTTTAAGGCCTTCTGCCGCCAGCCCGTTGGCAAAATTAATTTAATGTTAAAACCGATAAATAATTTATTAAGATACTGAAATACATCTTATTAAAACTTAAAAATAGGTTTTTTATTAATTTGGGACAAAACAAGGGGAATAGGATCAAAATAGGTGAATAATAAGTTGATTTTTCGTGTGAAAAAGAACAGGATGTTTGCCACACAATTATGCAACCAATTTAGGGTAAAACTTGTTCAATTTAACAATAAATCAGGTTTTGGCAGATTCATTGGCAATAAAATTCAAATTGTATAATTTCATTCCACATGATTACAATAATAAAACATATCTTTATTAATTCGATGGGTGTATTGGGTTTTCTGATAGATTTTAATCAATTTCTATAGAAAATCGTATTGAGAATGGCGTATTTGTTAAGAAACCTGTATTTAATCAATTTTCAAGCTTATTATATGAATCGTTTCTTTAAAATTTTTATTGGAATAATTTTGGCTTTGCTGATTGCATTTGTTGGCTTCTTTTTTTGGGCTTCGTCAAGTGTGTATCCTGAGAAAGAATACGATAAAATAATTCAAACAAAGATTGAAAATTCGGTCGAAAACGATGCTATTTTTAGCTTAATGACCTATAATATTGGGTATTTAAGCGGCATGACCAATAATTTGCCAATTGCCAAGCCCAAATCGCTGTTTGATGACAACCTGGCAAAAGTTAAAACTGTTTTGCAGCTTTTAAATATAGATATTTTGGCTTTTCAGGAAATTGACTATGCTTCGGCACGCTCTTTTGACATCAACCAACAAATGGAAATTGCCAAATTGGGCTATCCGTTTGTGGCACAAACCGTAAATTGGGATAAACGTTATGTGCCATTTCCTTACTTTCCTATTAGCATGCACTTTGGGCACGTTTATTCCGGGCAATCGGTTTTAAGCCATTTCCCTATTAAATCCCAAAAACGGATTGTTTTGCCTGCCGTTGACAATGCGCCTTTTTATTGGACCACTTTTTATTTAGACCGATTGGCGCAAGTGGTTGAAATACAAATTAAAAACCGGACTGTCATTGTGATTAACGTTCATTTAGAGGCGTATGATAAACCCACCAGAGCCTTACAAACCAAAGAGGTTTTAGCCTTATATAATTCTTATAAAAATGAGTATCCAACATTATTGGTCGGCGACTTTAATAGTGACATTAAATTTCCCAATGCCAGTATTGCACCTATTATTAACAATCCGGATATTGGTATTGCGGCTTTTAAAGCACCTTACCCAAATACTTATAACTCCATTAATCCTACCGAACGCATTGATTATATTTTTTACAACAAAAATTTTATAGAAGAAATGGGAAGTCGTGTTTTAACAGAAATGGGTGATGCTTCGGATCATTTGCCTTTAATGATCCGCTTTAAGTTAAAATAATGAATACACCGATTAATCCGCCTATTGAATAGGAAAAAAATCATTGTTTTTACCGATGATATAATTCGGGAAGGGTTAAAAGTTGAAGTTTTTTTGAATTGTAATGGTTTATGATTTCATACTGAAAATCTTTAAAAATGTTTCAGACTGTCAATGCTAGAATGTTGGGATAAGTTGTTTTTTATGTTACCCACTTAAAGAAAGTATATCGGCATAAATACTGGGTGTTTAAAATATATTTGCGTAGCATCTTATGAAGTGTATAGGTTTTTATTATTCGCAATTTTTATACTTTTCTGACCTCCAAAAGGCTTGATAGGCATAAGTTAAATCCATTGACAAATCTCTCCATTTGATTCTCCCTGTTTCAATAGCCTTATTTATTTTAATGAATTTTTCTTCCGATAACGGTAATTCTATTTTTTTTAAATCCAGTTTTTCCATGTCGTTATTTTTGTTAAAATGAGTCTATAAGCCACACGCTGGTTTCTCGTAAATCTGTTTTTGATAAGGATTTCTTGGGGTTCCTGTTTTTAGCTCTTGTGCGCAATAAACAAAAAAACTAATTTGATTTTCAAACCAGCATGCTTCATTCGATGTAAAATATAAGGAATTTTTGCGAGATAAGCAACATTAATAACTAAATTATTTGGCCCTCAAGATTAAAAAACCAAAATATTCATAAAAAAGACAGGCTAAAGAAGTCTAGTATCTGGCCATTTTTTATCATTAAACAGGCGGTAATCTATCAGGAAAAGAAGATGTGATAAACAATTGAACGCTACCGCAACAGTCTTTTTTCTATATGCTTTTGTCTGGTTAATAATTTAATCTGCTTCAACAAACACAATTTCAGGATCTATATCATCGGCGCCGTGAGTCAGTTTTTTTAACTTTTTAACAAAAACAACCAAAAGCAATCCAAAGGAAACACAAAATAAAAATACCCCCATAAAAATAGTGTATTCGCCGGCATTTTGAGCTGCTTCACCTATTATGCCTGCAAGTTTATTTCCCAGTCCTGAAACCATAAAATAGGCACCCATTGTTAATGAGGCATATTTTAAAGGCGCTAATTTTGTAATGAATGACAAGGCAACGGGCGAGATGCTCAATTCGCCAATAACGTGCAAAAGGTAAGCACCAAACAACCAGTAAATGGCAGCTTTTCCATCTAAAGAGGAAGCGGTTTCAATCGCTGCTCCGGCCAATAATAAAAAGCCAAAACCGGTAATGATGGTTCCTATACCCATTTTAAACAGCGAAGAACTTTCTTTTCCTTTTTTTCGCCACTTTGTCCAAAAGAAAGCTACGGGAACTCCAAATAAAATCACATAAAATGCATGCAAAGCTTGCAAAAAACTTGCAGGGACTTCAAAACCAAACAGTACCCTGTCAATTTTATCGCGCGCATACAAATTCATCAATCCGCCCGCTTGTTCATAGGCGCCCCAAAACACAATCACAATAATAAATGATAAAATCAACACAATCAATCGGTCTTTTTCAACGGAAGTGAGCGGGATGCTTTTATTTGTGCCACTTTCTCGTTGAACCGGCACAAGATTCCCTACGGTGGTCAAATATTTTTGCCCCCAAACATACACTATTTGTCCGATTGCCATACCAATTCCCGCCAAACCGAAACCATAATGCCAATTGATGACTTCCCCTATATAGCCCACCAATAAAGGCGCTGCGAAAGCGCCAATATTAATGCCGATATAGAATATGGTAAAAGCCGAATCTCTTTTAAAATCCCCTTTTTGATACAGACCGCCAACCATGGTTGAGATGTTCGGTTTCAAGGCACCAACCCCGAAAATGATAAAAATAATCCCGGTATAAAATGCCCACAAAGCATCGAATGCCAGAATGAGATGACCGATACACAGCAAAAAACCGCCGAGCATGACTGTTTTTTTTTGGCCTAACCACCTGTCGGCCAACAAGCCTCCTGGAACCGACATCACATAAACCATCATGGTGTACCAACCGTACAATTCCAAAGCGGAAACCTTGTCCCAACCCAATCCGGCATTTACTTCTGTAGTTTTAGCGGTTAAGTAAAGAATAAGGATGGCACGCATTCCGTAATATGAAAAGCGTTCCCACATTTCGGTAAAAAATAAAATGTACAATCCTTTTGGGTGGCCCCACAATGTCTGTTTTGGCATATTTTCAGGTTTTAATGGCGGTAAATATACTATTTTAAAATAATATAGGCTGTGTTTTTGCCTTCCGCCGAAAATCGGAAAATTGGGAAGATTTTTGGTGAATATTTCATAAGGACAATCAATTTTATTTTAAACTAAAAATGGCAATTCCGAAGATACCTTTAATTTATTTTACAGGGAGTAAAAAACAGGATTACGATAAGGGTTCGTATTTATTTTTGCCTATATTTGGACACTTAATTTGAATCTTACTATGCAAATGAAAATACTGCTGTGCTTCCTTTTAATTTCATGTTCAATTTTCGGACAGGAAATAGGGAGTGTAGAGAATGGGAAGAACTTTGTAAAGCTATTAAAAATAGATAATTTATTTTCGTGGGTTTATTCTGATGTGAATTCAAAAATAACACATGTTGAAAAAGCATTTAATTTTCCCAATAAAGAAACCATTTATAACATAATAATAGCGGGGTTTGAAAGAAAGACCAACCACCAAATTATTGTCCAAACCGACCAAGATACCGTGGTGAAATTTGAGTATAGAAAGATTAAGGGAGAGATGTGGTTAAATATCAATCACAATAATTTGAACGGCAAAACAGCGGGAATCAGCACTTCCTTAAACAGGGGACAATTAATGGCGCTATTTGGGGAAAAGGCATAAATCATTTTTTCGGCTCCATAGTTCAAGGGATAGAATAAAAGTTTCCTAAACTTTAGATCCAGGTTCGAATCCTGGTGGAGTCACAATTGAATGTAGGGACAGGTCGCGACCTGTCCGTTCTGGAAAATAAAGCGAGCCAAAAAACAAAGCTCGCTTTATTTTTTTTGCAAGCTGGTTTTTCTTTTGTTGATTTTCAAAACGGACTTTTATCAGGAACATCGTAGATAATCCTGGGAAGCTATGTTTAGTAAGTTAAAAGTTTTAAGAAAGGATAAAAAACAAAGCTCGCTTTATTTTTTTTGCAAGCTGGTTTTTCTTTTGTTGATTTTCAAAACGGACTTTTATCAGGAACATCGTAGATA
>DAIQBF010000208.1:0-5849 GCA_036781305.1 Lutibacter sp. | reverse complement strand
AAAATATTGAAGTATGGTGTTGCGTGCGGGGTTGCAACCACGATGAACAAAGGAACCAATTTGGGATCCAAAGAAAATATTGAAACAGTATTAAAATTGATGAAGTGATACCAATCTAAATCAATCTTTTGCTTAAATAACTGAATCTTAAGGCAATTTTAAGAAATTTCTTAGGATTCTTAAATCTTAAGGGCAGTTATTTGTTGTCATAATAATTAATAGTATGATTTCAGCCACGCATCTTTACGTTTTGATGATCCATTTTTCAATCGCCTTGTTAATGATTGGATTGCTGTTGGAAATCGTTGCAGTTTTTATCAAAAATGATTTTTTTATAATTTCATTAAAAGACGTCTCTAATAATTTAATCCCGAAACATATAAAATGAAAACACTTGTTTGGACATTGCCCACCAGAATCTTTCACTGGCTACTAGCCTTAAGTTTTACTATTGCTTATATTTTAGGCGATTTTGACGATCTTATAAACTATCATTTCGCTTTTGGCGCTTTTGTGGGTGTGCTTATTATTTTCAGAATATTATTTGGACTTATAGGACCAAAATATTCAAATTTCAGGGATTTCCCTATTGGGTTAAACCATCAAAAGGCGTTTGTAAAAAACTATTTTTCAAAAAATAATTATGTTGGCCACAATCCTGCCGCAGCTTTGATAATGCTCTCCATTTTATTGGTTGGTTTGTTATGTGCCATTTCAGGATATTTATTAACAGTTGATGGAAACAGCGCCTTTAATATAATAGGCAATTCTGAGTGGCTTGAAGATACCCATGAAGTATTGGCAAATGTGTTTCTTGGGTTGGTAATTGTGCATTTGCTCGGCGTATTTCTAGATGCCATTTTTCATTGGAAAAGCGGGACATTAACCTCTATTTTTAGCGGTTATAAAAATATGGAAGCAGAAAGTGCCAAATTAAATATTTTTCAAAAGGCGTTTTCCGTTTTGTGGTTTATCATTCCATTTATTTTTCTCTATTTGGCTTTTGGTTTGCAGGAGAACAAATCGCAGGAAAATAGCAAGTATAAGAATGAAAGATCAAGGCATGATGATGACGATGACGATGATTAAGAAGTGTAAATTTATATAAAGTTAAAATGACCAGTGAGCAAATCTATTATAAATAAGTACGCCTTTCCATTTTTGCAATGGTTTTCCTTAATGGTTTTTTTGGCAATTGCAATTGATTATTTTCTTCATAGATTTCAAATTGTTTTAAATGGAAGTTATCTTGGTTTTGCAGGAACTTTTGTAATTCTTTTATCGTTTTTTTATTCTTTAAGGAAACGAAAAATGATAGAATCAGGGTCGCCAAAAAAACTGTTAAATCTGCACGAATACCTGTCGTGGCTAGGTTCATTAATGCTTTTGGTGCATGCGGGAATTCATTTTAACGCCATTTTGCCCTGGCTGGCAACATTAATGTTGTTGGTAACTGTTGCAAGCGGGTTGGTGGGTAAATTTTTATTGAAAAAATCAAATGAAAATCTGAAGCAAAAAAAACAACTTTTGATGGCAGATGGAATGGATAAGGAAGCAGCCGACAAAAAACTTTTTATGGATTCCGTTACAGTTGATTTAATGAAAAAGTGGCGCGTGGCCCATTTGCCCATTTCCATGCTATTATTGATTTTTTCCATTATTCATATTGTAACCATAATCATGTTTGGCTAATGAAAAAAATACTTATTTTATTTGTGATAATTATAATTTCTGCAGTAACTTATTTATATCCCCATAAGATGATTAATCCTGGTGAATTGTCACAAGGGCATCAAAATTTGAATAACAAATGCGTTTCTTGCCATCAACCTTTTTGGGGAATTTCAAATGATAAATGTATTTCATGCCATAAATTAAATGAAATAGGAAAAGACACTTTATCTTCTGTGGATACTGCTCTTAATAAAAATAAGGTTTTATTTCATGAAAGTTTCACAAATCAGGATTGTGTCGCTTGCCATTCAGATCATAAAGGAATAAATCCAAAATTATCTTTGGGTAAATTTGAACATTCACTCATCACAAAATCGGTTTTAAATAATTGCGTAAGCTGTCATAAAACACCCGAAAACGAACTACACCAACAACTGACAACCGATTGTAAAAGTTGCCATAACACAAATGATTGGGAAGCTTCCAAAACATTTAACCACGAATTGATTACTGCACTTAATAAAAACAATTGCACTTCTTGCCATCGATCTCCGGAAGATTCATTTCACCAATCGGTAAAAACCAATTGTAACGAATGCCATACCACCAATAAATGGATCCCATCAACATTTGAACATTCTTCTTTTTTTGTGCTCGACAAGGACCATAGTCCTAATAAATGCAGTACTTGCCACGTTGATAATAATTTAAAAAAATATACCTGTTATGGCTGCCATGAACATACACTGGCAAATATTAGATCAGAGCATTTGGAAGAGGGGATAAGGGACTTCCAGGATTGTGCTTTGTGCCACAAAAGTGCTGATGAACACGATATTAGAATGAATAATATCCCGAATTTCAATAAAAATAATTCAAAAAAAACCAATTATAAAAAATCAAAACACGATCATGACCATGATGATTAATTCATTTTTAAATGGTTAATGCCAATTAGTTATCGATTGTCTAAATTCCCCAAATTTAAGGTACTTTTTATTTGTAGATGACAGTTCTTGGTTTTCCGAAATCAAAATCTTGCAGTCCAAAATCTGTTGTTCCGTAGGAATTTGTTTTAAAAATGTTATTTCCTTGGCCGGGAATATTTGGATAAAAAGAGATAGAAAATTGAAAGGAGTTGAATACCAAATAATCGTTGTTAATCAATACGCCAATTCCAATCGATGAAAACAACCTGCTTTTTGTGAGTCCGCTTTTTTCATTTCCAAGCATGGCGGCAGTATAATTAAAATAGGGATTTATCCTGAAACCAATAATATTCCAAGGCGAATAAAGCTGTGTTTGCATTGAAAGAACGAATTTCTTTGTGCCATAAATAGCGCTGTCAAATCCTCTAATTCCCGCAGCATTATCACCCCGAAAACCAGCGCCATAAGTTCCTTGAAATGGAACATTTTCATTTAGGGCCAAATTGTCTCCAACCGATTTTAACCTATTAGTTCCTAAAATAATTTGAGGTTTTATAAATTGTCTCATCTTCCATTTCGTTCCAAATTCCACCAAATTCGTGAAATAATTTGCCTGAAATGAAAAGGCAGACTGTTCCATTTTTGATGCGTTGAAAAAGGTTCCATATTCAAAATTGGTGCTCAAATAGCCCCAGCTGTGATAGTTTCCGAAGGAAGCCGTAGCGCCAAGATACCATCTTCCCTGCTTGTTTTTTAGTTGATAACCTCCCGTGATCCCATAAATTTTGCCAACTGGGACATTTTCAATAATGCCGTAATTATATAAATATTGATCTTCAACAAATTGCCTGGAACTAATTCCAATACCGCTTAAATAGAAGGTTTCTCCGGAATAAAAATTGATACTGTCATATTCGAGAGTTGGACTTTCTTTATACTGAACATTTAATAATCTGGCTGAATACACCAAATTATTAGGACTGTGCTTTGTGGTCTTGTCCTTAAAAATAGGGAAGGAAATACCGCCCCAAATATCTTGTGACTTGTATTTTAAATTTTGGTTATTGTATTGCAATTGCGCATTTTGAAGGGAATCAATTCTGAATTGTTCATCCAAGTAAACACCTCCTGCCCAACGGGTAATAGGCGAGTAAAAAGCACGTTCAATATTTAAACTTTTTCCAAAATGATCGTTTAACTCCGTATGATAGATGACAGTTGTTTTAATATAAGTATTTTTAATATTTGGAATTTCATACTTCATTTTGTACGCGTTTTTTCCATCTTCAAAACGCTTTGAAAATCGGTTATAAAATTCGTGTCCTGTTCCCAAAAAATTTCTTTCCTGAAGCCCCACAGAGGTTCTTGAAGAAGATATGGATCCTTTGGGTAAGGAACTCCAAGTATCCAAAACCCTTATGTAAACATCAACGGAATCAGTGTTTTGAGCTATTGGTTCTACAGTAATTTTAACTTCCCGCACATATTTTTGTTGCCTTATTAATCGTTCCGATTCACTTACCAAAAGCGTATCCAATGGTTTGTTTCTACTAAAAAGCAATAGGTTTTTTATAGCCAATTTACGGGTGGCAATATGCAGGCTATTCCCTGTTTTTTCGCCCCAATTTCTTGGCTTTTTTGTGGTGTCTGCAACAGAAAATCCAAATGGATCTAAGGTCTGGATATTGATATCTCGTATAATTTTCCCTTCTATATCTTTGTGAAATTTTTGTTTAGACTTTTTTAAAATGAGGGTATTTTTTATATGTACGGGCTCAAAAATGAGCTTATAAAACATTTTTGTAAACTTTCTCTTCTTTGAATATTTTTCAATTTTTTCATACATTTTTGTCGAATCTTGCTTTATAGGTTTTTCTTGGGAAAATCCTATATTGAAGCACAAAACCGCCGTTAGAAAAATATAAAATTTAAATCTGGAGTTCATTTTATGTTTATTGGTTAAAAATATGTACAAAAAAACTTGAAAATGATGACCTAGTTGGTTATTATTGATTTATTTAAAATGAATTCGATATAAAAGCTCCACTTTAAAAATAGCGCCTTCTTTAAAATTTGTGTTTAATTGCGTTCGTTCATCACCAAAATATAAAGAACTCAGCGACAAATCCACTTTATCGTCATTATCAAACACTTTATAAGTGCGGCTAATTGAATAACCGACCTTGGTTTTTGCGTATATAGATTTTCCTATTTGAAATTGCAGGTAAGTAAATAATTCATTGGAACTTCTTACAACATACTGTCCTTTAGGGATATAAACAGTATTATATAAATTATAACTGGAAGTCATCCCATCGAAATTCATTCCTAAAGTCAATTTTTTAGCCAGTTGATAGTTGAAGTCAGCTTGACCAGGCAACAGCAAAGTCGATTCAAATTTTTGGTTTGGACTTAAATAATACAATCCCAATAATGGCACAAAAAGAGGACCATATTTTTCGGTATTGGCATAAAACCCAAATTTATATTTTAGATTTTTATTTTTTGTGTAAGTGAATAATGTCAACAATCCGAATTGGAAATCTTCATTAGTAACCGTCTCAAAATCAGATGCAATACTAGGGAGCAATACATAGGTTCCTGTCCATTTATCTGAATGAACTTGGTTCAAACCCAATTGCAACCTCACTTTATTTAGAGAAGAATGGCTTAAAAAATTAGGATCCAGTATTAATCGACTTCTATCTGCAGAGAATCCTGTTAAAATAACGGTCTTTTCATTGAGAACAATGGGAAAAGTCAATTGCAGTGCAAATTCTTCAACGTTGGTTTTCTCAGAAGCTTCTTTAAATTTATTGAGAGGGGTATTTCCGTAGCTAAAACGAGCAATGTCTATATAATTTTGAGCATTGGCCATTTGTGCAAAAAATCCTAATAAAACGAATATGATAATTTTCATGATTTCATCAATAGTAACATTAAATTATGAACCAAACAAAAATAAACTTATATTTTAATTTCATCTGACAATAGCGAATTTAATAAGGTAATTAATTTTGCGATTTTTTTCATTCTTACGCTATTTTAGTTTAGATTAATGCAAATATTTTGACGTGTAAAGTTCGGTACTTTGAATAGGAGAGATGTTACACAACTTTTGAAAAATGTTACATATTTCACACTCTAAAGGGTAAAAATGAATCCCAACCAGCTATAAAAAATTAAGATTGCAACGTATCCATCCCACTAACCCCATCTTTCAATTAAGTTTGTGATTGCTGAACT
>DAIQBF010000207.1:0-5890 GCA_036781305.1 Lutibacter sp. | reverse complement strand
TTGATTAAATGGTGCAACAATTCCGATTCGCGGTGCGTCAAAGTTTCTGTTGCATCGATTAAAACCAGTGTCTGATTTTTAAAATTGAAAAAATAATCGCCAATTTTAATGACTTCTGCACCATTTTCATAATCGCCTCTTTTTAAAAGTGCGTTGATGCGCACAATCAATTCTTCCATGCTGAAAGGTTTCCTTAAATAGTCGTTTCCGCCCAAATTAAAGCCTTTTACAACGTCTTCGGTTTGTGATTTTGCCGTTAAAAATATGATGGGAATATCGGGATTTTCTTTTCTGATTTCTTTTGCAAGCGTAAATCCGTCTTTTTTTGGCATCATCACGTCCAGCACCAACAACAGCGGATTTTCTTTTTTGTAAGTTGTGTAGGCAATTTCTCCATCGGCACAAAGCAACACTTTAAAATTCCGGGTTTCCAAACTTTCTTTAATAATTTGTCCCAAAGAAGGTTCGTCTTCAGCCAACAATATTTTTACGGGATTAGGCATTTGGCATAATAATTTTAAACAAGGTAGCGTTTTTTGCATCGTAAACAATGGAAATGCTGCCGCCGTGTTTTTCAATAATATTTTTGGTGTAATACAAGCCAATGCCAAAACCTTTTATATCGTGGGTATTCCCTGTCGGAATTCTGTAAAATTGTTCAAAAACCTTCTCTTTTTGGCTTTTATGAATGCCATTTCCGCTGTCTTTAATCACGATTTCAACAGTGTTTTTTAAAGAAGATAATTCAACGGAAATCGTTTTTCCGCCGTATTTCAATGCGTTGTCAATGATGTTTCCGATGGCATTTGAAAAATGGAATTTATCCACGTTTAAAACGGTGTCACCAATATTATTATTGAAATTAATGATTTTGTCCGGAGCTGAAATTTTATAGTTCGCAATCACTAGTTCCATAAGTTCGGCAATCACAATTGGTTGTTTGTTAAGCGCAAGCTGTTGGTGATTTAAGGCGGCGGTTTCCAATATTTTTTCTACCATCATATTTAAATTGGCCACTTGGGAATTGGCGATGGAAATGTATTTTTCGGTCTTTGCTTTATCGTCCAAAGCATTGAAGTTTTTCATGGCTTCCAGCGCGGTTGAAATGGTGGCGATGGGCGTTTTAAACTCGTGGGTAATATTGTTGATCAAATCGTTTTTTACTTCCGCCAGTTGTTTTTGTGTGTAAATGGTTTTTAACAAATACACCAAACTTGCAATAATGCTGATGGACAAAACCAAAGACAGTAAAATACTGATGAAGGAATTTTTCAGCAAAATGGCAGTTTCATTGGTAAACAGAAGTTCCAAATGGCTTCTGTGCGGTAAATAAGCCGATTTTGAGACAACTGTCAAATGTTTTTCGGGGAAATTTTCTAGTTGGTAATCTATTGTTTTTTTATCGAAGTTGTCTTCTGAAATCCACTCAAAATAGTCATATTTTAAGGCGTAATCTATTCCGATATGGTTGCGTTTAAACTCTTCGGACAAGTAGGTGTCTAACTTTTTTAAATCTAGGGTGTCTCTCGAAATTGAAATAAAAACTTTGGATATTAAACTGTCAATATTTTTTGGAATTACATCATCTGGCGTAAAAAATGCGTGATTTCTTTGGCTGTTGATGAATAAGGGTTTCTGGTTTTTTTGTTTCGCAATATTTTGCAGGGTGCTGTCCACTTTTTTACGCAAACCCCATCTGGAATTGGTGCTTACCACAATAGTATCCGTAATTTCTTTCGAATTTTTTCTGTCAGAAGAAGTAAAGGTAATAATCCCCGATTTTGTTAAATTGGCAAAATACGCTTCCACTGAATTGTCCAGACTTAATCGAACTTTACTGATTAAATTTTGCTTGTTTAACTGGTATTCCCTATAATTCCAATAAACCTGAACCACAATGGTGGTAAATATGGTTATCCCAATAAAATAAACAACCCACTTGTAATTCTTTTTATTCATAATCACAAAGTTAAGCACATAAATTGGCATATAATAATCGCTTAACAATCGTTAACACTAATTAACTGTAATGTATTTTATTAGCGACTATATTTGTTCGGAAATTGATTTTAAAATTATTAAAAATGATAAATTTTCTTCTAAAAATTATCGTGTTGATATTCTTCTTGATTCAAACAGCCCTAAGTGCCTAGGATTTTCAAGGAAGTGCGGTTTCCCAAACCGAAATAAAAATTAAAATGGATTTGGTGCTTCGGGAATTCCTGCCTATCGGCGGGCAGTCTCTGTTACCGCAAAAAATTTAACATTCAAAACTCAAAATTTAAGTCCACAGTTTTCAGTAAACTTGAAACTGAAACTTGATACTTGAAACCAAGAACTTAAAATCCAACCCGACTGACGACAAAAAAGACCGCACAACAAAAATTTATCCGTTTAAATGAAACATTATACCAATGTTAAAAAATTTGATCCGACTAAATAACTGACTAACAGCATAGTGAAAAAGGCGTAAATAAATCAATTATTTGTAATATAATCAAAATAAATGGTGACTATTTGGCAATTGTCTGTCATAAAATGGGTTCTTTTAATGTAAAATCTATTATATTTGCAAATAAATTTTTAAATATCCAAACCCCAACAACTATAGTAAACTGCTTTAACAGATTGCAAAAAACAGACTGCTGTTTGAAAAAAAGCGAATGAAAAAGAGCTGTAACGACATAATAGGGTATCGCAAATCCGCAAACTAGAGGATTTCGATTGTTGGAAGGGATAAAAATGTAATTATGTTAAAAACGATTCAAAAGCAGTTTTTTATCAGGAGCGCTCCTACATGGCTGGTTTTGGCCATTGATTTATACTGGGTGTTAAACAATTTCATTTTCGCCTATTTAATACGCTTTAATTTTCAATATTCAGTGGACGGTTCGCTGCTTAAAACGCAACTTCCCGTTATAATAATCGTTTCCGTAGTTTGTTTTATAATTACGGGATCATACAAAGGAATCATAAGACATACCGGAATTAAAGATGCCCAAAATGTGACTTTGGCAAGTCTATGCATTATGTTCTCCTTGATGGCAATTGCGCAGTTTATAAATTATTACGATTTAAATCGCAGTTTAAATTTTCCAATGTCAATTATCGTCATTCATTTTTTATTGAATATCATTGTTTTAATTGGCCTTAGGTTTCTTTTTAAGGTTGTATATGACATTTTGTTTACCAGTTCTAAAAAGGGTCCCCGAATATTAATTTATGGAGCAGGTGAAGCAGGATTGTTGACCTACTCGATTTTTAAAAATGACAAGGCAAACAATACTCAGGTTGTCGGATTTGTGGATGATGATGTGCACAAACACAGCAAGCGTATTAATGGGTTAAGGGTATATAATCCAAAAGACTTAACGCAGGAATTTATCACCGATAAAAGAATCACCAGGATAATCATTGCCATACAATATATAAAACAAGCCAGACTTATTGAAATAGTGGCGCAGTTTGCAGCACTTTCTTTAAAGGTTAAAATTGTGCCGCCCACAAAAACATGGATAAATAGCGCTAAGCCAATGCCTTCCCAAATAAAATCGATCAATATTGAAGACTTGTTGGGAAGATCTGTGATTGAATTGGATAGTACAGAGCTGCAAAATGAATTTAGGGATAAAGTGGTGCTAATTACTGGGGCTGCAGGTTCCATTGGCAGTGAAATATGCAGGCAGTTGGCAAATTTTAACTACAAACATTTAATACTGATTGACCAGGCCGAATCCGATTTATACAACTTGCAACAGTTTTTCAGGTTGAAAAAATATCATAATATAACGGCCATTGTTGCCGATGTAAGAAATGAAAAAAGGATGGATTCAATTTTTGAGAAATTCAAGCCCGAAATGGTGTTTCATGCCGCAGCATACAAACACGTCCCTTTTATGGAGGAAAATCCTTATGAAGCAGTTCAAGTGAATGTGTTTGGCACAAAAACTATAGCTGATTTGGTGATAAAACACAAGGCTGAAAAATTTGTGATGGTGTCAACCGATAAAGCGGTAAACCCAACTAATGTGATGGGTGCCACCAAACGTATTGCAGAAATGTACATCACAAGTTTAGGTCGCAACGGAACTTCAAAATTTATTACCACGCGATTTGGGAATGTGCTGGGCTCAAGCGGGTCGGTAATTCCCTTGTTCAAGGCACAAATTAAAAATGGAGGGCCGATTACGCTAACCCATAAAGACATTACCCGTTATTTTATGACCATTCCAGAGGCCTGTCGGTTGGTTTTGGAAGCTGGGATTATGGGAAATGGCAGCGAAATATTTGTGTTTGATATGGGAAGCCCCATAAAGATTTTCGACTTGGCGCTCAATATGATTCAGTTGTCAAATCTGAAATATCCCGAAGACATCAATATAGAAATTACGGGGCTCAGGCCGGGAGAAAAAATTTACGAAGAATTGTTGGGCGATGGTGAAAATTGTATCCCGACACATCATAATAAAATTATGATTGCCAAGGTGAAGGCTTTGGATTCAAAAGAAATTAAACAAAAAATAGATGAATTGTGTGTTTTCAACCGGGAATTGGATTTCGAAATAACCGTTTCGAAAATGAAAGAAATTGTGCCGGAATTTATTTCAAACAACTCCGTTTACGAAAAATTTGACAATTTGGGAATAAACATAAATTAAAACAGAAGAATGAAGAAAAGTTTAAAATTAGCGGTTGCAATTCTGCTTTCAATAAGTATGGGATCTTGTGTTTCCAAAAAGGAAATGCTTTATCTGCAGGAGGCGGAAGGAATAAAAGCAATGGAAGCGATCGTAAAAGTGGAACCTAAAATTCAGCAGGGCGATATTTTGTCCATCAATGTATCCGCAATTGATGCGGAAGCGGCCTTGCCGTTTAATTTATTTGAAGCCGGAAATACTACCTCAGTTCCTAAACCTATTACCTATTTGGTGAATTCCGACGGCGAGATCAATTTTCCGGTCTTGGGGAAAATAAAAGTAGAGGGGTTTACCACCAAAGAAATTACCAACAATTTAACATCATCATTAGCGGCCTACATCCAAAAACCTATTGTAAATATTAGATTAACAAATTTTAAAGTGACCGTTTTGGGCGAAGTGAAATCACCAGGAACTTATCCTGTCCCAAACGAGCGTATTTCCATTTTGGAAGCCATTGGACTGGCGGGCGATTTAACCATACAGGCCGAACGAAAAACACTGATGTTAATCCGGGAACAAAACGGAAAAAGAACTTTTGTGGATATTGATTTGACCAGCAGAGAAATTCTCAATTCCCCTTATTTCTATCTGGCCCAAAATGATGTATTGATCGTGGAACCTAACAAATCGAAAATAAATTCTTCGGCAATTGGCGCAAATACAGGAATTATTTTAACTTCAATTTCATTCTTAATTTCAATAGTGGCAATACTTATTCGTTAATAAATTACACCTATGCAAGAGAATATCCAATTCAACCCCATAAATGACGCCGACGAATCCATTAACCTGCGCGAGCAGCTGGAAAACTATCTTTTTCATTGGAAATGGTTTGTGTTGGGGATCGCCGTGGCATTGCTTGTGGCTTTTTTATATTTGAGATACACACCAAGCCAATATTCGGTATCAACAACCATTTTGGTGGACGATAAAAATTCAGGAGGCCTCGCATCGGAACTTTCTGCTTTTGCAGATTTGGGATTGATGGGAAGTTCCAAAGCCTCATTGGACAATGAAATGGAATTGTTAAAATCCAAATCGCTATCAGAAAGGGTCGTGAAGTCATTGGGAATAAATGTTACCTATTTCAAAAGAGGAAAAGTCATAAAATCGGAGTTGTTCAGAAAAGATGCACCCATAAAAATCAATTTCTTTTCCGCAGATTCCGTTTTTTATAAATTAGACACCAC
>DAIQBF010000206.1:0-5891 GCA_036781305.1 Lutibacter sp. | reverse complement strand
GAATATTTGTCATTCCGACAAAGGAGGAATCGCATCAAATAGCTTAGAATAATGAAATTCCTCGTACCTAGGAATGACAAAATAAAAACATTAAAGTCTTAACTTAATGAAATTGCGCTCGCGCTGGCGGTAGGCTGAAAAACACTAAGCTTTATTATTTTATATTTTGAATTTCAGTAATTTTTTTCAAAAAAATAAGTAGCAAGAATCAAATTCGTGCTACTTATTTTATCTATTTATAAATGCAAATTAAGGCGATATTTTAATAAGCCATTTCCACTATTTTTTCCACATCGCTCGGGCTTACGTTTTGGCGTTCTCCCAAACCTTTCCAGCCGCGCTCGGTAAATCTTTTTGAAATAATTTGGGCAGTTCCTTTATAATCATCGGTGTATTCAGACAAGGAAGTTTTAATGCCCAAAGAGTTGAAAAAGGTTTTGGTTTTTTCAATTCCCGCTTTTGCTTTTTCTTCTAAAGTCCCTTCGGATACGTTCCAAACACGCTCGGCATATTGCGCCAATTTTTCTTTTTTGTTTTCAAAATTATAGGTGTAATGGCTTGGCAATATAATCGCCAAAGTTCTTGCGTGGTCTATCCCAAATAAAGCAGTTAGCTCATGACCCATCATATGCGTTGCCCAATCGGATGGAACGCCTTTTTGTATCAATCCGTTTAAGGCCATCGTGCAACTCCACATAAAATTTGCTGCGGCATTGTAATCGGCTGGATTTTTCATAATTTTTGGAGCCACTTCAATTAAAGTCTGCAAAATGCTTTCCGAAAAACGATCTTGAAGCATTCCTTCCACCGGATAGGTCAAATACTGCTCCATCACATGGGTAAAAGCATCTGCCAATCCGTTTGCAATTTGTTTTTCAGGAATTGACTGCACCACTTCTGGATCTAAAATAGAAAACACAGGAAACAATCCCGGTCCGCCCATCGCCAATTTTTCTTTGGTTTCCCTGCGTGTAATCACCGCGCTGGAATTCATTTCCGAACCTGTGGCAGGTAACGTAAGTACCGAGCCAAAAGGCATTCCTTTCATAGTTCGCTCACTATTTTTTAGAATATTCCAAGGATCTTCCCCTTCGTAAAGTGCGGCAGCCGATAAAAATTTAACACCGTCAATCACCGAACCGCCGCCAACTGCCAATAAAAATGTGATATTTTCACTTTTAATAACTTTTAAAGCTTCCATTAAAACCGAATATTCCGGATTGGCAGGAATGCCGCCAAATTCCAACACTTTAAAGCCTGCAAGCGCCACTTTTACTTGGTCGTAAACGCTGTTCTTTTTGATACTTCCGCCGCCATAAAGCAACATCACTTTTGCGTTTTTAGGAATTTCTTTTGAAAGCTTTTTTATTTGATCTTTTCCAAACAGTATTTTGGTCGGATTTTGAAAATCGAAATTGTTCATTGGTTTGAATTTTAGTATTTTTTAAATTTTTACCAGCATTTTACCGCTGTTTTTACCTTCAAAAAGGCCTAGAAACGCTTGAGGAATCGTATCAAATCCTTCCACAATAGTCTCTGTATATGTTAGTTTTCCTTCTGCCAGCCATTGTGATAATTGTTCGATGGCTTCAGGATATTTTTCAGCATAATTGAAAACTATAAACCCTTGCATTAAAGCGCTATTTTTTATTAAAAAAGGTTGAACACTCATGCTTTTTGGCAATTCAGTGCTGTTATATATTGAAATGGCTCCACAAATAATGAACCGTGCAAATTGGTTGATGTTTAATAAAACGGCATCAGAAATTGGGCCGCCAACATTGTCGAAATAAACATCTACCCCATTTGGAGCCGCTTCTTTAATGGCTGCAGCCATATTTTTAGCAGTGTTGTAGTTAATCGCCTCATCAAACCCAAATTTAGACTTTAACAAGGTTACTTTTTCATCGCTGCCGGCAATGCCAACGACTCGGCAACCTAAAATTTTACAAATTTGTCCTACAATACTGCCAACAGCACCTGCAGCACCAGAAACAACAATTGTTTCACCTTTTTTAGGCCTTCCTATTTCTGTCAAACCTAAATACGCCGTTAAACCCGTCATTCCTAAAATGCCTAAATATGCTGAAAGTGGCGCTCTTGTGGCATCTACTTTTAGCAAACCATCTCCGTTTGATTTTTGAAATTCTTTCCATGCTAACATTCCCGAAACAAAATCACCCTTTATAAATTTAGGATTTTTTGAGTCGATTACTTCAGCGATAATGCCCGAAGTTATAGGTTTGTGAAGTTCAAAAGGTGGTGTGTACGATTTTGCGTCACTCATTCTCCCTCTTAAATAGGGGTCAACTGATACGTAGGTTGTTTTTAACAACAGTTCTCCTTTTGAGATTTCTTCAACCTCATTTGAAACAAATTTAAAATCTGATAACTGTGGTTTTCCAACAGGCCTTTTTTCTAATAAAATTGTTTTGTTCATGGTTTTAAAATGTTTTAAAGCCGAATAATTTCGACATTAATAGTTCCTTTTGCATTCATAATTTTTTATTATTCAAGCAAAGTCACCAAATCTTCTTTGCATTTTCTCACTTTGGTGAGGTTTACCAGCCAGTCTTTATTGGTATTTCTATAGCCAACAGGAAGTAAAACCACACTTCTGAGTCCTTTTTCTCGAAGTCCTAAAATCTTATCTACGCCTGCTGGGTCAAAACCTTCAATTGGCGTGGTGTCAACATCCTCAAATGCAGCGGCAACAATGGCAATTCCAAAAGCGAGATACGCCTGTTTTGATGCATGAATAAAATTTTCTTCTGCATCTTTTTGCAGATAGGCATTCAATAACTTTTGTCGGTAGTTTTCCGAATCTTCTTTTTTTGTGTTGCGAATGGTATTTGTTAATTCGAACATTTTGTTGATGCGTTCCACTGTATAGGTGTCCCAGGCAGCAAAAATCAATAGATGAGAACAATCCGTAATTACTGATTGATTCCAAGCCACAGGTTTAATTGCTTCCTTAATTTGTTGGTTTGTAATTACAATTATTTCAAAAGGCTGTAATCCGCTTGAAGTTGGTGCCAATCTTGCCGCTTCAATAATATTGTCAATTTTTTCTTGCGGCACTTTTTCCCCGTTCATCGCCTTTGCGGCATACCGCCAATTTAATTTGTCTATTAATTTCATATTTTTAGTTTGTAATTTATTTATTTGTTGATGGCAATAGTGCCAATTCCTGAATTTTATCCGATTCTATAATTTGTATTTCAGGTTTTTTGTTTGCCAAGTAAATCATCGTTTTTGCGATGTTTTCTGCTGCTACGATTCGGTATTTTTTTAATTTTCCAACCATCAAGGGTTGCAGTAGTTTAAAGATTGCGAGGCCAATTTTTTCCATCGGTCTGTTTTCATCTCTGTGTCCGCCAATTATGGACGGACGTAAAATATAGGTGTGCGGTATTTTTTCCGACAAAACAGCCTGTTCCATTTCCCCTTTGGTTTTACTATAAAAAACGCTGCTTTTTGCGTTGGCGTCCATCGCCGAAATCACTATAAAAGTCGAGAATTGGTTTTCTTTCGCCAGTTTTGCTGCCGCTGCCGGAATTCCGAAATCAATGTTTTTGTAAAGCGTTTTATCGGGTGTTTTTTTGGCGGTGGTGCCAATGCAGCAAAATACTTCATCAGCGGTAAAATCTAATTCAAAATTCCCCAAGGACAACAAATCGCCGACTGTTTCAATCACTTTTGAAGATTTGTTTTCAGTTTTCTTTCTTGAAAATAGTTTGATGCTGTCATAACTTTCATCAGCAATCAATGCTGCTAAAAGATGTTGTCCCGTCAATCCCGAAGCACCTAAAATAATAGCTGTTTTTCCCATCACTTAAATTTTAATTGCGTTCCAGGCCGATTCAAATGCTTCGGTCAGATTGTCTTCAGATAATTCAAAATCATTACGCTGGTGCATTTTCAATAAAAAGGCTAACGGATAAATGGCGTAAGCATATAAAAGATAGGGTGAAACGGATTTAATTATCCCTTCTTTTTGTCCGCGTTCCCATAAATCTAATAAAGGTTGCAGGTTTTTTAAGCCTTCTTGTCTGCTTTCTTCATCAATCATCGTAGATATATTGTCGCATTGCGATAAAAAATTTGCTTCTTCAACCTGATGTAATTTGAAGTGCGCAATGTTCCGCCAAATCAGTTCAAAGCCACTTTTCACATTTAAGTTTTCATAATAATCCTTAAATGCGGCTTCGCTGAAATGAGCTTTATTTTCTAAGTATAATTGATTTATCAAGTCCTGTTTGTTCTCAAAATAAATATAAATGGTTGCCGGCGAAACGTCGGCCATTTTTGCTATTTTAGACATTGGCGCATCGTGGAAACCGTTGTTGTTCACCAAATGAAGTGTTGCATTGAGCAACGCAATTCGTTTTTCGTTATTTTTTATGCGTTTTGCCATCGTTAAATTTGAATACATTTTTCTGCCGCAAAGATAAACAAAATATTCACAAAATGAACGTTCATTCGTTTTGTAAAATTGATAATCCTAAAAAATTGTTATTTTTGCAGAATTATAAACATTATGGGAACCAACAAAAAACCAAGCGAACTACATCCAAACAACAAACACAACAAGGGTTACGATTTTAAGGAATTGTGTGAAGCATTTCCACCTTTGAAAACATTTTCATTTGTGAACACCTACGGAACCGAGACCATAGATTTTGCGAACCAAAAAGCGGTAAAAAGTTTAAATACAGCTTTGTTGTTTAAACACTATAAGGTAAATTTTTGGGAATTTCCTGCTGATAATTTATGTCCGCCCATTCCTGGTCGGGTCGATTATATCCATTATTTGGCCGATTTATTAAAAGCTTCCGGAATTTCTGAAAACGCAAAAGTGTTGGACATTGGAACCGGAGCAAATTGCATTTATCCGCTTTTGGGAAATGCGGAATATGGCTGGAAGTTTGTTGGAACCGATATTGATGCAAAATCATTGGAAGTTGCCAAGACAATTATTGAAGAGAACGGACTTGATCAATCGATTAAATTGCTGAAACAAGCCCATTCAACACAAATTTTAAAAGGGATTTTAGCCGAAACCGATAAATTCTCGGCCGCTATGTGCAATCCGCCATTTTACGGCTCACAGGAAGAAGCGATGATGGCCAACACAAGAAAATTGATCGGTTTGGGAAATGAAAACGATGCCAACTTGAGAAATTTTGGAGGAAAACAACAGGAATTGTGGTATAAAGGCGGCGAAAAAGCATTTCTTCACACCTATTTATATGAAAGTTCTATGTTTAAAACACAGTGTTTTTGGTACAGTTCTTTAGTTTCCAAAAAGGAAAATATAGAAGGAATGTGCGATTCCCTCAAAAAATTAAAAGCCACCGATATAAAAATTATCCCGATGCACCAAGGCAATAAAATTACCCGAATTGTGGCCTGGACTTTTTTAACCGACCAGAAGAAAAATGATTGGAAAATTCAAGAACAGTAAGATTGGAATTTCATAAGAAATAAAAAAGAGGAACACGTTCCGCGTCCCTCTTTTCACTTTTTTCATTTCAATAGCAATTTCCCCTTTATTTGGAACCTAGCAGCAACATTTCGTTTACGATAATTTCTGTCACATATCTTTTAATGCCATCTTTGTCGTCATAGCTTCTTGAGGTCAATTTGCCTTCAATTAAGGAGTCCCATGTCACTACTCGATCTGCTTGCTCTCTTAGGTCCCGGCACTTTTTTCGCGCTACTTTTGTGGGAGGCCTGGTTTCCGGCGCGCCCGCTGCCGGACGCACCGGGCTTTCGCTGGCTGGGCGCCTTAGGCTTAGGGATCATGATGCTCGTAGGTACCTATCTCCCGCTCGTTGTTTCAGAGCAGTGGGTCAGCGAGCATCGCCTCCTTGATCTATTTGCCTTAA
>DAIQBF010000205.1:0-5930 GCA_036781305.1 Lutibacter sp. | reverse complement strand
AGTAAATTTAAAGGCAACAGCCCAGAATCTAAAGCCTATGGTGAAATGGTGCAAAACCTAGAATCTTTAAAAGTTTACACCACGGAAAGCACTGCAATTGCCAATCAAATGGATGAGGTGGTTTCAAAGTATTTGAAAACTTCAAAACTTATTGAGTTGATGCGCGTAAAAGATAAAGATGCCAATGTTAAAATTTATATTCGTCCAGGAAAAGATGACAGTCATGTAAGTGAGTTGTTAATGTTTGTAAATGATATGACAAATAAAGCCAATAAGCAAGCTGTCGTGTTGTCTTTAACAGGGGAAATAGATTTAAATAAAATTTCTGAAATTACCGATGCCCATATTCCCAATAGCGGCAAACAATTAAAAAATAAATAATGACCATCATGAAAACATTTTTTAAAATTTCAATAATTGCTTTTGCTGCAGCAATTATAACAACGGCTTGCGAAACATCGCCTTCATTGCAGAAATATTATGTTGACAGTAAAGAAAATAATTCTTTTATCTCCATTGATTTGCCGGTGAGCATCATAGCACTTAAAGATTCTGCAGTTTCCCCAGAAATTAAAAACACGTTGAAAACCATACAAAAGGTTAATTTTTTAGCCCTACAAATCAACGAAACCAATCAGGAATTGTACAGTGCCGAAAAGGAAAAAGTAAAAGAGATTTTAAAAAATCCGAAATTCAAACAATTGGTTCGCATGAATACCGAAAGCGGAAATATAAGCGTGAATTATTTGGGGGATGAGGACGCTATTGACGAAGTAGTGATCTTCGGTTCTGATAACAAAAGAGGATTTGCCCTTATAAGGGTTATTGGAGAAAATATGAATCCTGCAGAAATTTTCAGTTTGGCGCAAGAAATTAAACTAGATGGAGATTCTCAACAATTTAAACAATTGGAAGGATTGTTAGGCAGCATTAAATAACTTTATGTCAAAAGGGAATTAGGGAATTGTGGAAGTTTAAATAAATTATTCGAAGACTGAAATTCACAATTACACAATTCAGCAGTTAAACAAATAAACAAAAACCAAAAGCCATACCTATCAAGTGTGGCTTTTTAACTATCTATTAACTGGTTAAAATAATTAAATTCCTATTTTTGTCTCTTAAAATTTATTAATTCAAATGAAAAATATTTTATTCGCACTCCTTTTATTATTTTCAATAGCCCTTAGCGCCCAAGACAGAACATACCGAGCCGAAAGGGAAAAAATAAACGATCTGGTTCACACAAAGTTAAAAGTGGATTTCAATTTTGAAAAAAGTCAGTTAAACGGCGAAGCGTGGGTAACGTTATCACCTCATTTTTATGCTGTTAACAAAGTGGTTTTAGACGCAAAGTCATTCAACATCCAAGATTTAAAAGTGAATGATAAAAAAGCAGGCTATAATTATTCTGACAATGAATTAACCATAGAACTTGACAAAACCTATAAAAAGGGCGAAGAATATACTGTTTACATAAAATATACGGCCAAACCCGAAGAAGTTACCCAAAAAGGAAGCCAAAATATTACAGATGCAAAAGGGTTGTATTTTATTGATCCAAAAGAAGAAGACCCTAACAAGCCAACACAGGTTTGGACTCAGGGCGAAACGGAATCCAACAGTTGCTGGTTTCCAACCATTGATTCCCCAAATCAAAAAACAACCCAGGAAATTTATATGACCGTTCCCAATAAATATGTAACACTTTCAAATGGAACCTTAAAAAGTCAGACAAGTAATCCGAACGGAACAAGAACCGATTATTGGAAAATGGATCAAAAACATGCGCCATACCTTGTTTTTATGGGTGTTGGCGAGTTTAGTGTGGTAAAAGATTCCTGGAATGGTTTGGAAGTTAATTATTACGTTGAACCAGAATATGCTTCTGAAGCAAAAGCTATTTTTGGAAATACGCCTGAAATGATGACTTTTTTCTCAACTTTAACAGGAATTCCTTATCCTTGGGATAAATACAGCCAAATTGTGGTTCGGGATTATGTAAGCGGTGCCATGGAAAACACCACGGCAACTGTTCACGCAGAAGATGCCCAGCAAAAAAAGGGACAATTAATTGACAATAATGAGTGGGAAAGCACCATTGCACATGAGTTATTCCATCATTGGTTTGGCGATTTAGTGACTACCGAAAGTTGGTCTAATTTAACCGTAAACGAGTCATTTGCAACCTATAGCGTTTATTTATGGTTTGAACATAAATATGGAAAAGACAAAGCCGATGCAAATATGTACAGCGATGTTAAAACCTATATGGAGAGCTCTAGTGACGATAAAGATTTGGTCCGATTTTATTATTTGGATAAAGAGGATATGTTTGATACGGTTAGTTACCAAAAGGGAAATGCCATTTTACATATGTTGCGTGACATTTTAGGTGATGAAGCTTTTTTTCAGGGAATGAATACTTATTTAACCGAGCATAAATACGGAACAGCAGAAGCCCAAGAACTTCGTTTGGCATTTGAAGAAGTAAGCGGAAAAGACTTAAATTGGTTTTTTAATCAGTGGTATTATGGTAACGGACATATAAAAATGAACGTAACATACGATTACAATACTATCAATAAAACGGTTACTGTCAATATCAATCAGAAAGAAAAAATATTTAAATTCCCTTTATCTATTGATATCTACGAAGAATCAGGCAAAACAAGCCACAATGTTTGGGTTGACAGTGCCCAAAATTCATTTACATTTTCATTTAATAAACTGCCAAAATTGATAAATATCGATGCAAAACACGTGCTATTGGCTGAAATTACAGATAAAAAAACAGTGAATGAATATATTTACCAATTCAATAATGCCCCACATTATTTAGACAGAAGGCTGTCTTTGGAAGCCATTTCAAAACAGCAACAATCTAATAAAGAAGTATTTAACGCCTTCATTAAGGCACTTAATGATCCCTATTACGAAATAAGGGTATTGGCATTGAAAAATATTGATTTATTTCAAAAATACAATAAAAAAGAAGCCATTGACAAAATAGTGAAGTTGGCACAATCAGATCCAAAAACATTGGTGCAGGCAGCCGCTATAGGCGTACTGGGCAAATTGGTTGATCCTGTTTACAAACCGCTTTTTGAAAATGGAATGAAGAGTGAAAGTTATGCAGTTATAGGAAAATCATTGATTTCCTTATACCAAATTGATAAACAAGCGGCTTTAGCAAAGCTGAATACCCTAAGTGAAGATACCAAATCATATTTGGCAGATGACGTTACCGCCATATATATTAATGAAAAGGACAAAACAAAGCTTCCTTTTATCGCCAATCATATTTTGAAGGGAATGTTTCTGACAGAAGACAAAAGAACACAGCAAACTTATGCTGAAGCTTTTGAATGGATTGCGGAAAGTGACAATAAAGAAGCGATTACAAACTTGACAAACGATTTTGTAAAATTAGGATTGCGCTATAAAAAGTACAAATTTGACCAAATGGGCGTAAATATGTTAAATCAATTGGTTTATGCCCAGCAACAATCTAAAAATAGCAATAAGAATGAGCTTATAATCATTTTAAAAACAGGAATAGCAAAGTTGATAGAGTAGGTATTTAAAAATACAAGTAATTAATAGGCTTCCCAAGTATCGGGAGGCTTTTCTTATGGGTTGTAATTTTTAAACCTACCATTTCTGTAAAAAACCACAATCCGTTCAATTTCCTCATTTAAATTATCGCCAGTCACAGACTTCATTATTGGCTTTGTGGATTCTTTTTTTGTTTCTGGTTCTCTTATTGTCGAAAATAGTGTAGGAGCAGACTCTTGAATTTCTACTTGCTTAGGAAAACTGCCAACGCCATTTAACAACCAATACAACTCAACTTCAGGAAATGCTTTTAATATCTTCAAAACAAATTCAAGGCTTGGTTTATTTCTTCCGGAAAGGATATGGGAAATGCTAGATCGCTGCACTTCAATTTTTTCGGCCAATAAAGCAGCCGATATTTCATAATATTCCATGAGGACATTCAGTCGTTTCGCAAATTCCTCTATGTTTACCATTGTAAATTACATTTTAATTACAAATGTAATCTTTTTAGCAAGGATTAGCAAATCTTGTTTAAAATTCATCAGAAAAGTTGTTGATAATCTATTAGTATTGCTTTATGTAAAGTAATAAATATAATTGATTTTTAATAGGTTAGCTTTTATACATCAATTTTTATTATAATGCTTTTTCTGTAGCTGAGAATACCGCATTTTCAAAGATAGAACTGATTACAATTGTGTATAATTTCCTTTGTTTTATTGTTTACAAATGTAAACACGCTATTATTTACATTTGTAACATGAAATTAATAGATGTAAAAACCTTGGAACTTTTGTATCCAAAAAATTTAGAAAATAATTTAAAAGGAAGAAGGATTTTATTTGATGACATAAACCCTTTACTTCAAAATCTGTCTTCGAAATTTGAAAAAGATATTTTAGGCTATTCAGAAAATAACATTCCAATTTATAAAATTTCTATAGGCACCGGTAAAATTAAAATACTTGTGTGGTCTCAAATGCACGGAAATGAAAGTACAGGAACCAAGGCGTTATTCGACTTATTTAATTTTCTTGAAAATGACAATGCTGAATTGTCTGAAATAATTACAAGCATTTTAACAAATTGCACCATTCAGTTCATTCCTTTGTTAAATCCTGATGGCGCAATTAAATTTACAAGGGAAAATGCAAACAATATTGATTTAAATCGCGACGCTGTTGACCGAAAAGCAGTAGAAAGCAGATTACTTCGTTCTGTTTTGGACGAGTTCAATCCGAAATTTTGCTTCAATTTACATGACCAACGTTCCATATTTAATGTTGAAGACACACCAAATCCTGCAACTATTTCTTTTTTAGCACCTTCTGTAGATGAAGAAAGGACTGTTACCAAAGGAAGGATTGAAACAATGAGCGTTATTGTTGCTATGAATAATTTATTGCAACAAATCATTCCAAACCAAATTGGGCGTTATACCGATGAATTTTATCCAACCGCCACCGGCGATAATTTTCAAAAGCTTGGACACAACACCATATTAATTGAAGCGGGACACTATAAAGACGATTACCAGAGAGAAATAACCCGTAAATATAATTTTTACGCACTTTTACAAGGTTTTTATTTTATTGCCACAGAAAGAAATTTTGTTGACTATAAGACATACTATGAAATTTCCAATAATGACAGTAAGTTTTTAGATATCATATATAAGAATATTAAAATAACTAAAAATAATAGAAATAAAATTGTGGATATTGGTATTCAGCTAAAATTTAAAGTGATAGCCAATAAATTGGTGATGTACAAATACGTTGAAAAAGTTGGTGATTTATCAGATTATTACTCGTATAACTATATAAATGCAGAAAATTTAGATATAAAGGAATTAGAATTGTCAAATTCGTAAATATATTATGCATTTATCGATTTTTTTTTAATAAATTTGCACTTTAGTTTTTTATCTTAAACAAAAGCAATAATATGAAAAAATATATACTTGATGAAGTAGATCATCAAATATTAGATATTCTTATCGAAAACGCAAGAACACCTTTTACGGACATCGCCAAAAAATTGGTGGTTTCTGCTGGAACAATCCACGTAAGGGTTAAGAAAATGGAAGATGAAGGGATTATTAAAGGATCTACCTTAACGCTTGATTATGAAAAAATGGGCTATTCTTTTATCTCACATGTTGGAATTTATTTAGACAAAACTTCAAAAACAAAGCAAGTTATAAGCGAACTAAAGAAAATTCCGAATATTACCATTGCCTACATTACCGCAGGAAAATACAATATTTTCTGCAAAATTAGAGCCAAAGACACCACACATGCAAAAGAAATAATTTTTGAAATAGACGATATTGACGGCGTTTCAAGAACAGAAACAATGATTTCTTT
>DAIQBF010000204.1:0-5931 GCA_036781305.1 Lutibacter sp. | reverse complement strand
ATCAAAGTATGATTTAATCCTTCAGGAAGGAGATGTATTAATTATCCCATCAGAAAAACAAACAGTTGAAGTAATAGGGGAAGTTTTGGCTCCATCCCTTTCACGATTTGACAAAACAAATTCATTTAAAGACTATATCAACAATTCGGGAGGTTTTTCAGAAAAAGCCAAAAAAAGCAAGTCCTATGTTATTTATGCCAATGGAAATATTAGAAGCACTAAAAGTTTTGTCTTTTTTAAGGTATATCCAAAAATAACGCCCGGCGCTTTAATTCTGGTGCCCCAAAAGGCGGAAAGGAAAGGAGGCATGTCTGTTGCTGAAATTTTAGGGATCACTACAGCACTCGGAACATTGGGGCTGTTAATTAAAGCATTTTAATATAAACACACGTCATGCTGAACCTGCCTGTCCGGCAGGCAGGCTTGATTCAGCATCTGTTGAATAACAGTTCCAATTCAAAAGATCCTGAGTGACCTCAGGATGACGAGCACGACAAAAAAACAAACAACCGATAACAGCCAACCGATTCAAAAATATGAACACAGAACAAAACACAAATCCTCAATTGGAAGACGACGAAATAGACCTGATCTCCTTGGCCAAAACAGGCTGGGAGGGTCGTAAAACAGTGATTAAAATGGTCTTGATTTTTATGGCATTAGGGTTATTTATCGCTATTTTCACACCAAAAGAATTCACGGCCTCAACTACGATGGTTCCTGCCAGCGACAGCAAAAGAATTGGGGGAAATCTAAGTGGTCTTGCTTCCTTGGCAGGCATCAATTTAGGAAGCATGGGAGGCGAAGGCGGAATTTCACCTACCTTATATCCTCAAATTGTAAACAGCATTCCTTTTCAAAAGGAATTGTTGCAAACACCCTTAACAATAGAGGGGCAAAGCAAAAAAGTTAGCTATGCAAACTATTATACAGATGTTTATAGCCCCGGTTTGTTGGGGGTTCTCAAAAAATACACCATTGGATTGCCAGGCCTACTTATTAAGGCGATTAAAGGAACAACCAACAACCAACAACCAACAACTGACAACCAATTATTAACCCTTACCAATGAAGAAAATGAACTCATCAAACAGTTAAGCAATCAATTGTCACTGGATGTTAACGACAAAGATGGCTATGTGAGTTTGGCTGCAACGATGCCCGAAGCTATTCCGGCTGCAGAATTAACCCAGCGTGCACAGGAATTATTGCAGCAATACATCATCAGCTTTAAAGTGCTGAAATCTTCTGAATCATTAAAATTTATTCAGGAACGCTATGCCGAAAAAGAAAAGGAATTTAAAGCCGCACAACAACAATTGGCACGTTTTAGGGACCGCAACCAATTTGCAAACACTGCCCTGGCCCAAACTACTTTAGAGCGATTGCAATCGGAAAAAGAGTTGGCGCAAGGTGTTTATTCCGAATTGGCGAAACAACTGGAAACCCAACAAATACAGGTAAAAGAAGACACCCCAGTATTTACGGTCTTAAAGCCTGTTTCAGTGCCTATTGAAAAATCAAAACCCAATAGACCGCTTATTTTGGTGATATGGACTTTCTTAGGGGGAATTATTGGCATTGGGATGGTGTTTGGGAAAGAGTTTCTGGGTTCTTTAAAAAAGCAATGGAATGGGAGTGAGGAATTAGAAGCTCAAAGGTGAAAGTTAAATATTAGATATTAAAAGTTAAAAGTTAAAAGCTCAAAGCTCAAAGTTAAATATTAGATATTAAATATTAAAAGTTAAAGTTCAAAAGTTAAAGTGAAAACAAATTTCGTCATTGCGGGACAGAGCGTTAAGAAAATGTCCGGTGGACATTTTTAGTGATGGGCCAGCTGGCGCGTTGGGAGAGGCGGAGCCGAGTAATCAGACGTGGCAACCTGCCCCTAACTGATGAAATGTCCCTAATAAACGTGTTCCTAACTAAATAAATCATAATAATTAACAGATTGCCATACCGAAATAAATTCGGCACTGGCTATTTTTTCAAAAGCCTCGCAATGACGAGATCGAATAATCAATTTTAGTTTTCAGTTTTCAGTCACAGTTTTCAGTAAAAAATTCAACATTCGAAATTCAGCATTTAAAATCTTATATACCAATAATCTAAAATACCAAAATACCAAATAAATTATATGAACTTAGCAGTAATAGGCACAGGATATGTAGGATTGGTTTCAGGAACTTGTTTCTCTGAAATGGGAAATAAAGTAACCTGTCTTGACATCGACGCCACTAAAATAAACAATCTAAATAAAGGAATCATTCCTATTTATGAACCTGGCTTAGAACCCATGGTGTTGAAAAATGTGGAGAATGAAAATCTGTTTTTCACAACCAATTTAAAGCAAGCCATTGCCAAAGCTGAAATTATATTTATCGCCGTAGGAACCCCAATGCGCGATGATGGTTCTGCCGACCTTCAATATGTGCTGGCCGTTGCCAGATCTATCGGGGAAACAATGCAAAAACATTTGGTGGTGGTAGACAAATCTACCGTGCCTATCGGTACGGCCGACAAGGTAAAAGCAGCCATTCAAAAAGAATTGGATAAAAGAAAGGTTATTATTGAATTTGAGGTGGTGTCAAACCCCGAGTTTCTAAAAGAAGGTGCTGCCATTGTCGATTTTATGAAACCCGACAGGGTAGTTATTGGATCAGAAAGTGGTTATGCCATTGAAATAATGAAACAACTGTACGCACCATTTTCTATGTCGCATGAACGTTTTATAGTGATGGACGTCCGTTCTGCGGAAATGACCAAATACGCTGCAAATGCGATGCTTGCTACCAAAATTTCCTTTATGAATGAAATTGCAAATATTTGTGAAAAAGTGGGTGCCGATGCCAATCATGTGCGTATAGGTATTGGATCCGACAGCAGAATAGGCTATGGATTCATTTATCCGGGCTGTGGTTACGGAGGTTCATGTTTTCCTAAAGATGTAAAGGCGCTGATGAAAATCGCACAGGAACATGCGTATCATCCAAAATTAATCACCTCGGTTGAAGAAGTAAATGATGCGCAAAAATTAGTGATTGCCCATAAAATAGTGAAACGTTTCGGGGAAGATTTATCCCAAAAAACTTTTGGCATTTGGGGATTGGCGTTCAAGCCTGGAACCGACGATATGCGTGAAGCCCCTGCCATTTATGTGATCAAAGAATTGGTGAAAAGAGGTGCTAAAATTCAGGCATTTGACCCAAAAGCGATGGAAGAAGCAAAAGACTTCTATTTAAAAGATTTAGAAAACATCACTTATGTAACTTCAAAATATGAAGCATTAAAAAATGCCGATGCAATGATATTGTTAACCGAATGGAAAGAATTCCGTTCACCCGATTTTGAAGAAATTCACACCCAATTAAAAACGCCTATTATTTTTGACGGCCGAAACCAATACAATATTTTTAATCTGGAAGAAAAAGGATTCGAATATTATCAAATAGGAAAGCTCAAAGCTGAAAGCTGAAAGTCTAAAGTTAAAGGTCAAAGTAAAAATTCACCACAAACAATTCCCCTCTAGAGGGGGCAAGGGGTGTGTAAAAAACCGTCATTGCGAGAAGGATTACCGAGGCGGAGCCAAAGTAAGCCGACGTGGCAAACTGCCCCGAACTAAGACTAAGTTAAACGAGTAACAGATTGCCATACCGAAATAAATTCGGCACAGGCAGCTTTTTTCAAAAGCCTCGCAATGACGAGATCGAACAATCAATTTTAAGTTCTCAGTTTTCAGTCACAGTTTTTAGTAAAAAATCTAAAATTCAACACTCAACACGCCCGCCCAACAAAATCAAAACATGAAAACAAACAACACAATCACACATGTCATTCTTACAGGAGGAGTTGGTAGCAGGTTATGGCCTTTATCACGTAAAAGTCAGCCCAAACAATATCTTGATATATTTAACGGAAAGTCTTTGTTTGAAATGACCCTTGAACGAAATCGTAGTGTAACGAATAAAATTATGGTGGTGGGAAATGTTGACAACTGTCATTTGAGCAGAATGATCTTAGAAAAATCAGCAACGCAATACATAGACATCATTGAAGCCACACCACGAAATACGGCTGCTGCAATTGCCTTTGCCGCTTTTGTATCAAATCCTGATGATATTTTGTTAATAACACCTTCCGATCATATTATTGAAAATGAAATCAATTATAAGGCTGCGGTAAACAATGCCATTTTAAAAGCAGCGCAGGGAAATATTGTGACCTTCGGCATCAAACCTTCCAAACCAGAAACGGGTTATGGTTATATAGAATTTGAAGGAGATAAGGTACTGGCCTTTCATGAAAAACCTAATTTAACGAAAGCCATTGAATTTCTGCAAAAAGATAATTTTTATTGGAACAGCGGGATGTTTTGTTTCAAGGCAAGTGTTTTTTTAGAAGAATTGGAAAAATTTGAACCGGAAGTGTATAAACAATCAAAATTGGCTTGGGAATCCAACGAAAACGGACTATTAAATCTGGACTTATCACTAAAAATACCATCCATAAGCGTTGATTACGCGGTGATGGAGCGCAGTAAAAAAATAAAAGTAATTCCTTCCTTGTTTGAGTGGTCTGATCTGGGGTCTTTCGAGTCAGTTTATGATTATTTAATAAAAACAGGGCATCCAGCCGATGAATATGGCAATATTGTCATTGGCACGGAAATTCATACCTCTTTTATCGGACTTGAAAATTGCATTTTTGTGCATACGCCTGATGCTTTTTTAATTTTGCAAAAGGAGAAATCACAGGACGTTAAAAAAATATACCAACATTTAGAAACCATAGCATCCAATTTATTATAAAATAAGATGATAGATAAAAATTCAAAAATATATATTGCAGGCCATAAAGGGATGGTGGGCAGCGCCATTTGGAGAGCATTGGTTTCCAAAGGCTATAAAAACTTAATCGGAGCCACCAGCAAAGACCTTGACCTAAGAAATCAGCAGACAGTAAATGATTTTATAACCAAAGAAAAACCCGAAGTGATTATTGACGCGGCGGCAAGGGTTGGCGGCATTTTGGCCAACAGCAATTATCCTTACCAGTTCCTGATGGAAAATATGCAGATCCAGAATAATTTAATCGATGCGGCTTTGCAGGCTGGAATTGAAAAATTCATTTTCTTGGGAAGTTCTTGCATCTACCCAAAATTGGCCCCACAGCCCTTAAAAGAAGAATATTTGTTAACAGGTCCGTTAGAACCTACCAACGAATGGTATGCCATTGCAAAAATTTCCGGAGTAAAAGCCTGCGAGGCCATCAGAAAACAATACGGCAAGGATTATGTAAGCTTAATGCCCACCAATTTATATGGCACGCACGACAATTTCGATTTAAACACCTCCCATGTATTGCCAGCCATGTTACGAAAGTTTCACGAAGCAAGGGAGAACAATCATGCCCCTGTCAAACTGTGGGGAAGCGGAACGCCAATGCGGGAATTTCTCTTTGTGGACGATATGGCAGAAGCCGTGGTTTTTGCCTTAGAAAACAAACTTCCCGAATACCTGTATAACATAGGAACCGGAGAAGACTTAACCATCAGGGAATTGGCAGAAACCATCCAAAAAATAACAAAACACCAAGGAGAAATTGTATGGGACGCCACCAAACCTGATGGTACGCCAAGAAAATTATTGGACGTCTCAAAAATGCACAATTTAGGTTGGAAACACAAACTAAATTTGGAACAAGGCATCCAAAAAACTTATGACTGGTTCTTGGAGAATATAAAAGATGTAAAAAAAAGTAATACGATAACATAAGATTTACAATTACGTTTAAGGATTCATAAATCCTTTACCCCGACCCTAAAGGGAGGGATTTATTCAAGGATGTATAAGGTTTCATAAATTCTTTACCCCGACCCTCGTATGTTTGTTTCAAGATAATTTTAAAAAATAAAACATGATTGATAAATAA